>JAYUCW010000128.1:0-1055 GCA_043740125.1 Minisyncoccota bacterium | reverse complement strand
AGCAGCCCGAGAAGTTAATCGTAAAGGAACTGGACTTGGACTAGCTATTTCAAGATGGATTGTTGAAGCCCATAAAGGAGAAATCACTGCAACAAGTGAGCTTAAGAAAGGGACAATATTTACAATACATTTCCCTCTCATTCCATAGAATATATTCTATGTCTTTTACTTTCTCAACGACATACTATGTGTTAAGTTGATTATCTAAATTTTTTTGTACTAATATTAAATTTTAATTAAATAGTATATTATAACCCTTACAAGAAATTTTGCGAGATACTACTTAAAAAGACATACCAGACATATTAAATGGAGATAGTGACATATTTTAACCATGTCTTTTAGATGATTTTTATATATTTTACTATTTTTTTGTACTTTATATTAAATTTATATTAAAATATTTGCTTTAAAATTTAAGAAGTATATACTGAGTCAATATTAAGTTTATATTAAATATATATCTTAAATTCTTATTAACTAAATTATCAAAAATACTACACACATGAAAAAAATTTTTTACGCACTTCAAATGATTACCTTAGTGAGTTTATATACGCCTATTTCTTTGTTTGCGGCGAACCCTGCTTTGGTTGCAAGTATTTATGATGATTCAGTCACTCGAGTTATTACCATTTCGGATATTGAACCTTTAGGGCTAGCTCAAAATCCCCTTGCGACAAATATATCGAATGAAGACCCACATCAAGTTATTGAGGTAAATGGTGTGCTTGAACGGTTAGGTGATGAAAAAGGCGAAGGGGCAACCGCGAGTTCTTCTGAAAGTTCTTTTGAAGTAATTACTTCAGAAGAAGACTTGGCGAACTTTATTAAGTTACTTGTTAAACAAAATGTAAATCTTAGATCAGTTAGTATACAAGGAGATACCATATCTATAACCCGAGAAATCCCTGCAAAACTTTTTGGGGTACTTAATGTTCCTGGGGAGGAGACTGCAGAAGTTACGAGTTGGGGCAATGGGACGAGTGCTGTTAGTGTAACAAGACCTTGGTGGAGCATCTTCTCACAATATGCAACTGATAGTGATCTAGTTA
>JAYUCW010000127.1:0-17074 GCA_043740125.1 Minisyncoccota bacterium | reverse complement strand
TTAAGATCTGTAATAGGAACATACACAATATTTAATTTAGACATACAACAGTGAATTAACTTTTAATTCAGTTTAGGTTCAGTTACTACAATTAGTCTGATTGTATATCTGATATTTATACGCGCAAGCAGGGGTGTGCAATAATTGTAAATTGGAAAAATCTTATTCTATAATCCTGCTATTGGTTTAGATGTTTTATGTAAATTGAGCTTGTGGATAAGTTTTGAAATTTTTATTAAACTTAGCTCATAGTATCCATTTGCTATGCAATTATCTGATGAACGAATTCAAGAGATGAAAGACCTTCTTGAGAAAGAACATAAGAAGGAAGTCACTTGGCAAGAAGCCAGTGACGCTGCATATAATTTAGCGGGATTAGCGGATCTCATGTTTGATTGCTGGGTGGAAGACAAAAGAAGGGAAAAGAAGTTGAAAGAATCTCCGAAAGGATTTGTTTTGGAGAGTAGTGGCTATACCTGTGCAATCTGTCACAACGGGACTCCTGTAGGAGAGAACTGGTACGACAAATGGGGGATTAAATGTTCCACATGTCAAAAGGCAATAGATAGAAAAGAAATACCTGCGTCGTTGGCGAAAAGTAAAGATAGCTGGTATTCAAAGTATGAGATTGAAAGTACTTTTAATATAAAAGGCCCAGCACTACGAAGTTTTGTTAAGAAAGGAATTTTACAATCAAGAATTGTTAAGAGTGAACACAACAGACCACACACAGAACTTTTCCTTATTAAAGACAACAAGGATACATTGCCACCCAAGAAACTGGTAAAGTCGCGCATGATAAGTGAAGAGAAAGATGGGAAGACTTGGCATCGTTCAGAGCCTTGGTATAAATTTGTTAACCCTCACGAACATCTGAAAGGATACAAGATTATGGATCACTTGCGAGTGGTGGAGTTAGACAAAGAATAATCCTTTTTATAGTGTCTACTCTGTCTACTGTTTGGTTCTAGACTGATGTGGGGGGATAAATAACTCTGGAACTTATTTTGAATATTCCTAAAATCCCTCTCAACAACCTTTACAGGTGTTGGTGGAAATCTGTAAGAATATCACCAAAGGTGCGACCGAGTAAGTCGTACTAACTTGTGGAATCTTCATTGTTGTAAACCTCAGACCGAGACACATTGTTAAGCTCAGCAAAAAACTTCCTGGGAACCCTTACGGGGTCTAGTAGGGGGTGGTTCAGGACCGAGACGTCACACCAATTCATAATTACTAAAAATTCCCTTACAAAATAGGGAATTTTTAGTTACAACATTTGGATATCCTTTAGGGAATAATATGCGAGGTTGGAACTATAGGTTTTTGTCACAAATATGGTTCTAAAGTGTTATAGTTAGTATAAGGTAAATAGGCTAATCGCTATTTCTTTTACTAACTAACATATTTAAATAGTAACTATGAAAAAACCAATGTTAAAAGTTCCAGCCATAGCCGCACTTGTTTCTCTAAGTCTTGTAACTTCATACGTTTTTGCAGAAAGTGAAAATGGAAATGAATCAAAACGTGAAAGTAATAACAGTCAAATGGAGATGCTTCGTGAAAATAATAAACAGCAAGGTGAATTTAGACGAGAATCTAATAAAAATGATCAAGAAATGGACACTGAAGATGGTGATAATAACGGCATGAATGATCAAGAAGAATCAGACACTGAATCATCTCTTCATGACCACTTTGCTCAAATACCAGATGTAAAAGCAGCTGTAGTTGTGCCACAGGTAGATGTTACTAAAGTAAACACTTACGCTGATATTATTACTCTTCTTAATCAATATAGAGATACGATTAACCAGATTAAAAATAAGGGGAACATGACAGACTTCGCTAGTTCTACACTTTCTACACAAGAAAAACTTATTCTTTCAAAAATTACATCAAAGCATTCCTTTGAACTCAGTAGAACAACTGTAAGAGCTAATGAACTACTTGCTCAAATTAAAGATTTAACTGATGTATTAACACCACTCAGTACACACACCATTTCAACAGAACTTAATTTGAAAAATCTTCTTATTTCACAGTTGAATGATTTTACTTCAACAATTAATTCTCTAACAGACCTTGTTGATACCGCATCAACTATTCTTGATGAAGAAACTAACTAACTCTATTCAGTAATTAAAACAACTATGAAAAAACTTATTTTAACGATAGCAATGGTAGGAGTAGTAGCTTCTCCACTTGCTATTTTTGCAGCAGATCCAGCACAAGTAACCCCAACAGTAACAAGTGCTACAGTTCAAACGCAACCAACAGTTACCCCACAAGAGAAGTTGCTAGCAAAGAAGCTTGGACAAATTAAGAAGAAGAACAAGGACACAAAACAAAAGATTAAAACTAATATCACACAGTCAAAAGCAAAAGTAAGTAAAGTAAAGAAAGAGAGAACAAAGACAAAGAAGATGAGAGTTGTAAGTAAGAAAGTAAAAACTACTACGGCATCATCAACAGTTAGATAGTCTTATCTTTTACTCATCTGAGTTCTAATCCCGTCTACGACAGTACACAATTTTACAAAACCCACAAACTATTAAGTTTGTTGGTTTTGTATTTAAAATTGTAGTTGCTATCGGGATTTGAACCGCGGGTGATGAGTACATCATGCCGTGAGGCCAAGGCAACCCGCGAAGAGCGGGTGTAGGTTTCGAGCACAGCAAGTACGCTCCCGATTTCTTAGTCTGTATTCAGACTCTTGAAATCGCAGTCCAGCGAAGCTTGTACTCAAGCAAGTCGGGAGAGGCAAACCCCTTCTATCTTTGTCGGCATTTCCCGCGCCGTCTACAGGTGTCGACTAATTTACCAGTCGACTTCGAGAAGTTGAGCGTTTTCTAAGCAACGAAGTTGCGATAGAAAATGCCAACTTGGTGACCAAATAAATAAGTAAATAAATTAAGGGTTATTTTTGTACTCATTGGCGAAAAATTGCAATGTCGTAATTGATAGTTTTTATTAACTGAAATCTTTACAACAGAACCATTGTGAGTATAATAAGATTATGAAAGGTTATATAACTAACATCGAACAAGTAACTTTGGAGAATACAGATTATAGAAGAGTTCTATATACAGGGAAATCAAGTCAGTTGGTTCTTATGTGTATTATGCCTGGTGATGAAGTAGGAGAAGAAGTTCATGAATTAGATCAGTTCGTTCGTTTTGAAAAAGGAAAAGGAGAGGTAATTTTTGATGGAGTCATACACACTGTATCTGCAGAGATGGCAGTTATTATTCCGCAAAGGATGAAGCATAATATTATTAATACGGGAGATGAACCACTTAAACTATATAGTGTGTATTCTCCACCAGAGCATAAAGATAAAACTGTGCACACTACAAAAGCCTCTGATAAAGAGGAACATTTTGACGGAATAACGACGGAGTAGTGTAAGATATTTTCTACTCTTCTAAGTTTTAATCCTCTACCATAGGGTACCGACTATTTTCTAACTTGCTTAGCTCCTACGTAAATAATGGAGCCTACTACCGTGCCTAAAGGGAGTCACAATATTGATTCTATACTGTTATACTTATCACAAGAGGAAAATAGCTCATATTTTAAAAATTCTATTAATAATAAAGATAACAATTACATGAAAAAATCTCTATCAAATGTGCCAATAATCGCGGTAGCATTAGTGTCATTAAGTTTTCTTACCTCATACGCTTTTGCTGAAAGTAATGGTGGTGCTGCGGAGAATAATATGATGCAACATGAAATTAAGCATGAATCAGATAAAAACAAGCAGGAAATGAACCATGAAGATGGAAACAACGATGATGGCGAAATGGATGATCAAGAGGAAATTGATAATGAAAATTCATTGCACGATCATCTTTCCCATATTCCAGATATAAAAGGCAGTGTTAGCATCTCTGAAGTAGATGCGACAAAAATAAATACTTATGCTGACGTTGTAACAGCTCTCAATCAGTATCGAGATATTATTTTACAAATTAAAAGTAAAGGATCTATTACTGAAGTTGCGAGTTCTACACTCACAGCTCAGGAAAAAATTATTCTTTCGAAATTAACAGCAAAGCATTCATTCGAACTTAGTAGAACAACTGTAAGAGCCAATGAATTACTTGCTCAAATTAAAGACCTAACAGACGTTTTGACACCGCTCGGCGTACAGACTATTTCAGCAGAACTTAATTTTAAAAATCTTCTTATTTCACAGCTGAATGATTTTGCTTCAACCATAAATTCTCTAACAGACCTTGTCGATACAACTTCAACAATTCTTGACGAAGAAACTAACTAAATCTATTCAGTAATTAAAAAACTATTATGAAAAAACTTATTTTAACGATTGCAATGGTAGGAGTAGTAGCTTCTCCACTCGCTATTTTTGCTGCTGATCCTACACCAGTAACACCTACAGTAACAAGTGCTACGGTACAGACCACCCCAACAGTTACCCCACAAGAAAAACTTTTAGCAAAGAAGCTTGTGCAAATTAAGAAGAAGAACAAGGAAACAAAACAAAAGATTAAGACTAATATAACTCAATCGAAAGCCAAAGTGAGTAAAGTTAAGAAAGATAGAACCAAAACAAAGAAGATGAGAACCACTGGAAAGAAAATGAAAAACACCACAGCATCATCAACGGCCAGATAGTCTTATTTCCGAATCATTCCAGTTTAATAGTGTCTACGACAGTACACAACAGAAAACCCCGAAAGGGGTTTTCTGTTGTGTGGCTATCGAGTAACAAGACCAAAGTCTTGTTACGTGGATTTGAACAGGAGCCCTGGGTTCCTTATTCGAACAGAGTGAGAATAGGGTGGGCGACACACGGGTCGAGGTTAGGAGTGTTTTTATGAGCACTTGGTTAGGTTGTGCGAAATAAAAATACCCTAATGGTGACCAAATCCCGATAGTCACACTTGAGTAAAACAAAAGCGCTTTGAAAAGGGCGCTTTTGTTTTATTTCCAACAGAATTATGGCTAACGTTTTAGTATACAAAGGGTTTGGGCGGTATCAGTCATTACCAGAAGGCGAGGCCACCCCCTTAGGGTTGTTTTTTAGAAATGATATACTTAAGAGATCATAATAAAAATATTAAAGAATTTCTGAGTATTTTTAACCCTAATTAAAAGATTTAAAAGATGAAAATTGATAAACAAGTTAATGCAGTAGAAGATGTAGCATATCGATTTTTAGTAGAAAAACTGGAAGATTATGCAATTTTTATGATGGATGTTAACGGTTCAATAACAACGTGGAATAAAGGAGCTGAAATACAATTCGGATATTTTGAAGAAGAAGTATTAGGTAAAAATTTCTCTATTATTTTCACAGAGGAAGACAAAAGATTAGGTCTTCCAGAAAAAGAACTAAAACAGGCTAAAAAAATGGGTCGGGCCGACGATGAACGCCAACACGTGGGTAAAGACGGTAAAGCTTTTTGGTGTAGTGGGGTAGTTGTAAAATTTGAAGATGAAAATGGAAAATTCGTAGGGCTTAGTAAAATGGTACGAGATATAAGTGAACGCAAGAAAAACGAAGACATAATTCACCATCAAGCGATGCACGATGCTCTAACAGGGTTAGCTAACCGAAGATTACTGTTTGAAGAACTGGCCATAGCGGTTACTTCAACAAAAGAGAATAAAGAAACTATCGCATTAGCTTTTATAGATTTAGATAAATTTAAAAGTATAAATGATACTGAAGGTCACGATACAGCTGATTTGTTATTAAAGGAAGTAGCAGTTAAGTTAGCTGGAGGCGTACGGTCGGAAGATGTAGTTGCCCGTTTTGGAGGTGATGAATTTATTATCCTTCTCAGGAAAATCAAAGACCCCGATGATGCAGAAGAAATAATTAAAAAAGTCTTAGAATCTCTCCAACCAATATATGAAATCAATAACAAACAACTTCATGTAAAAGCGAGTATAGGGATAACATTGTGCCCTAAGGACGGTAAGGATATAGCACACTTAATTAAAAATGCTGATACTGCTTTGTATGAAGCAAAAGACGCTGGAGGGAATTGTTATAGGTTTTTTAATAAATAAAACTACTGTTGTAATTCCTGAATCAAGAAGAAGTTAGTTTAGACAATTGAGTGAGTCATTTTAGTTCTAACGCTACCTACTACAACATACCAGTCAAGTATTAATCAAGAGTCTCCACCATGTGGAGACTCTTGATTCTGGCATTTCATATTAATTTATTCAGATTGATATTGGTTTTGGGGCAGAACATACAGCTCGTGTTTTATCCAGAAAAAGTAAACAGTGAAGAGTTACAAAGGGCTGACTGGACTGCAATACTTGAAAATTTTAAAAAAGTAGTGGAAACTATTTAAAGGAAATAGTTAGTGCGTTCCTATCTACTAAAAACCTACGGGAATAGAGAGAGGGTAGCAGAAAGAACTGGTATACTAATTTATATGGAAAAATATTCACATGGTGCATTTCAAGTTACAGGGTACAAAATAACCACAACTAAAAAAGATAACCAAGACGCGAAAGATATAGCTGGCGCATGGGCAAAATATATGTCCGACGGAATGAGTGAAAAAGTTAAACACAAAGCATATCCAACGCTCCATATGGTGTACTTTAATTATGTGCATCCAGAAAACTTAGAAGAAAGAGGCTATGATATGCTCATGGGTTTTATTACCGAAGAGGGCTCTGTTCAAGAGGATGCATCATTAACTACTATCACTATCCCAGCACAAGATTATGAATATGTAAAAGTAACTGGTGAAATGCCTTCCAGTTTAGTGAGAGAGTGGCAGAAAGTAAATGAAATGTCACAAGAAGAGTGTCACAGAGCTTTCGGATATGATATGGATATGTACAACGCGGATATGTCAGAGGTGACTCTGACGGTGTCAGTTAATAAATAGTCATAAAAAGTATGTTACCAATTAATTTAGTTTCTGTATTCGTAGCAGCAGTTGCAAGCTTTGTTATTGGCTTTATGTTTCATGGCCCACTCCTTGGGAAGTGGTGGATGAAGCTCGCTAACATTCATCCAACAGGGAAGGAAAAGTTGTCTGACATGATTCCTCAAATGGTAAAAAATTTGTTAGCCAATCTTGTGTGTGCATATATTCTAGCAATGTTTATCTACGTGACGGCAAGTTATTATAATAATGTAGGGAATATCATCGGAGGGATGGGGATTGCCTTGTGGGCTTGGCTTGGCTTTCTTGTTACTTCCACATCTATGGATGTCATTTGGATGGGTAAGTCAAAAAATCTTTGGCTTTTTGAAATTGTTGCATCCTTGGTCTCATTTCTTGCAATGGGGGCAATATTGGCTGCTTGGTAAAAGTGACAGTGTATAAAAATGACTTTTAAAAAAATCAATTTTTATCACTTCTTGTTGAAGTTTTCACAAAACTAAGATACACACCGCATCTATTTAGGGAACAGTTTTCTAGACATTGTATTTTCTTCTCGTGGTGTATACTGTGAGTACTATGCCACCAAGAAATCAATTATTTCCAGAAAAAATAGTGACACCTGGAAAGCCTGAAAATATTAAAATGCAGTCTTTTGATGTTATCACTCAAGGAATTATTCTAGGATTTAATGAAAAAAGACTCACCTTTAGTGATTTTAATTTTGGCGGGAAGAATTATTCTATTACAAGTCCAGGTCTAGCAGTGGGAGCAATTGGAGGAGCTGCTCTTGCGGCTGCACAGAAGAGCTATGACGAAATAATAACTCCAAGAGATTTCCATGTCTGATGAAATAAAATATAGAAAAGAACAGGCTGCTGCGAAACTGTTAGAATTTTTCCAGGCGTATGAACTTCTGACTGTTCGGTACGCAGAAATTATGATGGCATATCCTGATGCAGCTCTTGAGCTTAAAAAAAATATTCCAGGACTTAGTGATATTGAAAGAGCAGGGGAAGAATTACTCGCAAGAATACATACTAAAAACTAAACAGATAGTATGTCTCTACACTCTTTTGATAACTTTGATTTTGATGCCGCCATAAAATGGCACTTAGACCAAGTCAGAAAACTTCGCGCCCCAACTGGACTCTTTACAGCTTCAGCACACGATGTGGCTACTGGGTATAACAAAGCATGGCTTCGTGATATTTATTTCATGACGCTTGGATTCAAATACACAGGTGAAATGGATGTGGTGAAGGATACCGCGAAAGCACTTCTTAAAATCCTTGCAAAGCATCAGGAGAAAATCACCTGGGCAGTTAATAACAAACCCTTTGAGACATGGCAATATATTCACGCTCGGTATGATCCAGAGACTTTTGAAGAGTATTGGGAAGAGTGGGGGAACAAGCAGCATGACGCAGTTGGTGAAGTGCTCTACCTCATTGCAGACTGTGAGAACTCCGGTCATATAGTAGTAGAGACTGATGAAGAAAAATCTCTTGTGCAGATGCTGATTAATTATCTTAATGCTATTGAATATTGGCATGATGCAGATTCTGGTATTTGGGAAGAAAATCAAGAAGTAAGAGCATCATCTATTGGCTCTGTGGTGAATGCACTAAAGCATGCAACAAAAATTTCCTGGCTCAATATTCCCGAAGGTGCAATAGAAAAAGGGGAGAGCGCGCTACGCGCGCTCCTACCGAGGGAGACATCTAATCGTTTCTGTGATCTTGCGCTTCTTTCTCTTATCTTTCCATTTGAAGTAACTACCGAAGAAGAAACAAACATAATTCTTTCAAATATAGAATACTTCCTCACTCGCGACATGGGTGTAATTCGATATCGAAATGATAGATACTATAATAATAATAATGATGGTTATAGTGAAGAGGCTGAGTGGTCCATGGGGCTATCCTGGCTTGCAATCATTTATGGAAAAATGGGAAACACAGAAAAGGCAACTCAGTATCTTATTCGCGCCGGAAAAACAGTCGACTCACAAGGTCTGATTCCTGAGCTTTGGTATTCTCACACGACACAAGCAAACGACAATAATCCGCTCGGCTGGGCAGAGAGTATGTATGTCGTAGCTCTTGTTGTGGTGAGAGATTTATTAAAAAAGTAAGTTCTCGTATATACAAATAAAAACACGCCAACCGATGAAGGTAGCGTGTGTTTTTGTTCAGACATTTTATAGTCGACATTATGTCGTCTATAGCCGGACGGCATGTCTTTTTATGACAAGCAGTGCTGCTGGGGCTGAACGTAACCCGGGGGTTGCTGTTGACAGGGCAATAACGGTAAAACCGAAACGCTCGTAAAATGTGCTGTGGTCAGGGTGCACCACGCAGATCCCTATGTCAATTCCTTTTTCTTTCACCAAACTCCAGAGATCCCGGAGCATGCGTAAGCTGAGCCTTGTACATTGGTACGAAGATGCAACAGCAAACGATCCCAGGTAGACAAACGATTGAGCGCTATTACGCAACTCTCTTAATTCGTCAGGGAAAACCTCTTCAATTGGTGTATGTGTTGGGTTGAATTCCGCACACACAGTTCCAACGACGACGCCATTTTTCTTCGCTACTACCAACAGACCTTGTGACGGATCTTTAATAAATAGCTTTGCTTTTCTCATGTAATCGCGAAAGCGATTACGCAAGGTTTGCAAATTTGTTCGGGTTATCGCCCGAGAGAGGTATCCTTTTTCCTGATAGTTAGTCATCAGCAAGAAAAATGCCATGACCGCTTCTACCAGAGAAGCACGCTGTTTTATGACCAAATTCATGGTGTACACTCCTTGTGTGTTGATACCTGTACGAATGTGCAAATAGCAAAGGAGAGAAAAACAGATCCGTGCAGGTGTTTGGTTGTATTAAGATAAGGTGGCCCAAGGGTTAACTTATCAAGAACTCCTAACTGGTACTCTATCATACAAAAGTATTTTTGTCAAGTTATTTTCACCGCATATACCTTTATACCCATTGTATCCTTAAAAATAGGCTTATTCCTGCTATACTTTCATAATATGGAAGAAAAAAATTCCGCAAAACCCGTTTCTAAATGGCGCTACTATGCTTCACTACTTGAAGCTATTCTCCTTTTTATCATGAGTGTCTATGTAACTCATCTTGCGAGCAGGTATGCTGAAATCAATGCCAGTAATTATGTCGAGGATATTATCCTTAGTAACACAAGAGTTTTTGACTTCGAAGTGATATTTGTTCAGGGAGCTATTATGCTTTCACTTTTTGTGGTGGTGCTTGCTGTCTTTTTTAAGAAGACTGCTCCGTTTTTAATTAAGACGACATCACTTTTTATTATTATTCGAGCGATGTTCGTATCACTTACTCACTTAGGCCCATATCCCACAAAACTTAACCTTGATTCTGGGTTGCTTAACTTTATTACAACAGGGAACGATCTTTTCTTCTCAGGACATACTGGACTTCCATTTCTCATCGCACTTATTTTTTGGAATCATATCTACATCCGTACATTGTTTTTGTGTTCGTCAGTTATGTTTGGTGTAATTGTACTTCTGTCGCATCTTCACTATTCTATTGATGTCTTTTCGGCATTCTTCATTACGTATAGTATTTATCATATTGCGGTTAAGTTATTTCGTAAGGATTATGAATTTTTTAGTTTGGAAGAAAATATACTGATTAAAAAATAATTTGATTTGGTATACTCATATCTATCATGAACAAACATAGCTTACTCCCAAGAATTCATATGGATAATCAGCCTAATCTTGTTAAAGAAGGTGTTTTTATTTTTGATAATGAAGTATGGAGTACGCAGAAAAGAATTGCTCGTATTTATGGAAGAAGTATTCCGACTGTTAATGACCATCTCAAAAAGATTTATCGAGAAAAAGAGTTACTCAGAGCAGAAAGTGAACGAGAACTTATGGTTACTCAAGAAGAAGGGAAGAAAAAAGTTGCACGTAAGATTTTTGTGTATAGCACTGATGTGATTATTGCTATTGGTTTTCGTGTGAAAGGTGAGTGGGGTAAAGAATTTCGTATGTGGGCGAGACAAGTAGTTCGTGCAAGTTATAATCCAGAAGATCAAGTAAAACATTTAATTAAAAAAGAGCCATATCTGAACTAAGTCAGTCAAGTATTTTTAGCTCCTCCTCTCTTTAGGTGTTCGTAGGAGGTGATGCTGTAGATAGGTTGTTGTTGTTCCTAGTTTTTTTCCTGGATTAAGAATAGATAGGGGATCCCATGCATCTTTTATTTTTTTAAAAACAAGCAGGGCCTTGTCATTATAGACATACGAAAGAAACGGTGTTCGAGCAAGACCTTCTCCACCTACTGCGCTTATGCCACCGTTGTACTTTTTAAGTATTGAAAAAATATTTTTAGTGTAAAGAAGAATATCATCATCATAACTTTTTGACTGTGGATCAAACAATGTAATGACAGAAATGTGTCCACTACCAACATTCCCCGTGAACATGTAGAGATTTCCTAAAGAGTCAAGATATTTTCCTAATTCAGGAAGTAGTGCTGGAAGTTGAGGAATGGTAACAATCAAACCACTTCCTACGTTAGATGGCGTAAGGGTATTGTTGGTATATTCCTGGGTAAGTAAGTAGAGAAAATCAGTATTGATAAATCTTTCAAGATCCTGGCGATTATATAAAGTCTTCATAGAGTGTCCTTCCACAGGTAGTGCATATCGTAGTGTCTGTACAAGGTGGTTGAGTTTTTCTTCATCAGTTGCAGTGTGGGTTACAAGAAGTACGTAGGCAGTATCTGCAAAAAAAGGAACAAGTGTCTTGTGATACCTATCAGCTAGTTGCATAAAAGTTTGGTCATATAAAAATATATGTTCACCTTTATGGTACTTCGCAATGTCAATATACGTAGGGAGCATCTCTATGTCAGTAATTGGTATACACGTAGTTATACTATGGGGTTTATGCGGGCTGACACGAAAAGTTATAGAAGTGATTATCCCTAAAGTTCCTTCTGATCCAACAAGTTGATCAAGAAGTTGACGCGGACCAATTGAGGTACTCCAGAGATTATATCCTGTTGCATCATCATGTGATGTTGGTTTGACAGCACGAAGAGTGGGACCTTCTTCTGTGAGAAGAGGAAAAACTGCTTGATAGATCCCAAGTAATCTTCCACTCGGGGTAATTCCATCAGTAATATGATGTTCTTCTCCTGTGTCTACAACAAGAGTAAGCCCTTCTATCCACTCACGGATAGTCCCATGATAAAAAGAACTACTTGACGCACTTTTTGTTGCAACGACCGCCCCTAAAGTACTCTCTTTATCTTCCAAAGAGAGGAGTGGAATATCATAATGCCACGCATGAAGTTTTTCAAGAAGAGATGACACATTAACACCAGCATCAACTGTCACGGTATTTTCAATCATATTAATATTACGTATTTGGCTAAAATATCTCGACATGTCAAGAATAATACCCTCACCAAGAGATCCTCCGCTTCGAGCTTTTCCGTTACCTCGAGGGATCACAGGCATTTTATAGTCTCGTGCAAAAGAAAGAACATATTTGATATCAGTGCTGTTTTTCGGGTAGATAACTGCTTGAGGTTTAATGGAGTATGATGATCCGTCTACCTCATACTTGGTAAGAGTTTTCAAAGAGCAATCAATATCACCTGCAAGGATTTTTGCAAGGTCAGAAAATAAAGAAGGAACTCGGGAAAGGAGGTTAGATGCCGTTATCATAAATACTTTTTCCATTTTGATGTATGAGGAACATAATAAGAACTATAAAAAACAAGATACATACAACAAGGATAGTGTGACGTACTATAGGGTATAGATTCTTGGTATGATGAATGACTGGCTCTTCACCATGAGGTAAAAGAGAAGACTGTGTGCTTCCAGGGTTCTTTTCCGAAGAAGTGCTTACTGAAAGGGTGTTTTGTGATTCTGTAGGCGGTGTAGGCGAGAGGTTGCTTGTAAAAGTAGAAGTATCCATAGTTATACCAAGTAGTATACCTTCTTTTCCGCTATTTTCTGGATATTTTCTGTCCACAGATACTAACAAGATAAACGCGATATAATAGAATCAAATATCTTATCAATAAAAATACAAAATTATGAAATTACTAACTCGTTTCTTTTCTCGTCTTTATCAATATGCAACTATTTGTATAGTTGTAGGCGCTCCATTATTTTTTATTCCTAAAACAGGATTTTCTGGGGATGTAACATACCATATTGCCATGATGTTACTTGTTTTTGTTGCACTTTTTTCATATGTATTTGTGGCAACGGTGACGAAAAATTGGCACAGTGTCTCTAAGCTAGAATTCATTTCATATTTTGCATTTTCAATTGCTGTGATTGCATCTTGTCTTTTTTCAAAAACCCCAGGGATTATTTTCTTCGGAGAAGCTTTTAACCAGTATTCAGGCGCAGCTTTGCTTACATTACCAGTTGTGATGTATCTTGTGAGAACTCTCCCAGAAAGAACACGTCATATTTTGAAAATTGTTATTCTAGGGGCTTTAGGAGTATCTGCTTTTGCTTTCGTAACAGCTTTAATGATTGGAGGGAATATGTTAGCGACAACAAAGATACTCTTCTCTGGTTTTTCAAGTTCACTTTCTTTTGCGGTGTATATTGGGCTTTTTTCATTAGTATGTTTTTTTTACGTAACAAAAGGAAAACTTCAAAAGAAATATAAAGCAATTATTTTTATAACAGCATGTTTTTTTATTGCATGGGTGGTCACACTTTCAGCACAAAATAGCATGAGACCAAACCTCTCAAGTACTTTACTCGTGGGGAAGAAAGTACTCGTACAAGATGGTATATTTGGGATAGGGGCTGGTAACTTCACACGAGCATGGCAGTTACATAAACCACAAGATGTCATCAACTCTTCATATTTTGGCTACGATTTTGCGTCCGGCGCTGATACCATGACAACACTATTTGTAACGTTAGGTATTGTTGGGTTGCTAGCATTCATGCTTCTAACGCTCTCAGCACTCTATAGTACAATTGTTAGTTATCGCCAGAACAGAGAAGGGCGCGAACATATTGTGCTTGGACTACTTGCGCTTACTATTTTGTATTTTATTTCAGTTGCATGGCTTGTTCCGTTATCATATGCAATGCTCGTTATGTGGATGGTTATTGGAGGACTTGGAATGGCGAAGGCTCACCTCACAGAGTTTCATCCAAGTAAAAAGCTTGCATATCTCTTCATTCCCGTTGCACTTATTCTTGGTGTGAACGCAGTAATAACTATTAACAAAACACGAGCATTTACGTACTATAATAAATCTCAAACAGTAATCAATATTGATGAAGCTGAGAAACTTGTAACACAAGCAGCTACAATATACCCATTTGATGGTTTTTATCGTGTACTTGTTGAATACGCTATCACCTCAAACAGAAACCTTGTTTCTACTAATGCACAAGATCAAGAAGCTTTAAAGAGTGCCTATCTTGCAAAATCTGTGGTTGCAGTTGATGCAGGACTATCCGCTGTAAAAATAAATCAGAATAACTATCAGAACTATGTTTCACTTGGACGCGCTTATGAACTCGCAATTCCTTTTGATAAAGAAAAAGGATTTTCTAACGCAAAAAAGTCATATGAAGAAGCAATCAAGCTTTATCCAGAGAATCCATATCTTTATCTTATGCTTGCCCGTCTTGAGACTTCTGCTGGAACAAAGGAAGGAGTACGAACGCACCTTACAGACGCTCTTAAGAAGAAGCAAAACTTTGCAGATGCTCTTTATCTTATGAGTCAACTTCAAGCATCAGAAAACGATGTTGAAGGTGCAATAGCATACGCCATTGAAGCAATTAAGAGTGCTCCAAATGATCCAGCGACCTACGTACAAGCAGGACTTCTTTTCTATGGAAAAAAAGACTTTGATAATGCTGTTCTTGCATTAAAGATAGCTCTTGAAAAAGATCCAAATAATGCAAATATTGCATATTTCTTAGCACTTACTCTTCGTGATAAAGGAGAACCGAATCTTGCTAAGCCTCTTGCTGATGAACTTCTTCGTCGTAACCCAGGGAATGCAGACCTTCAAAAGTTTATAAATTCTCTTACTCCTCAGGCTCCAGTTGTAACACCAATCCCAACTAAAACTCCTAAAAAGTAGTTTCTGTAGCTGGTTTTGAGTATCTTTAACCTGTAAGAGGTCCTCATTATATATATGACACTTTCCGAAATTGAAATTATTCTAGAACAACTTGTCTCACGTCATAAAAATCTTACAGTTGAGTTACTTACTACATTATTAACCGCATCAGGATGGGAAGAAAAAACAATCAAAGAAGCACTTGTATTATTTACTCACAGAAAGCAAAAAAGTGAGGTAGTTACTTCACATGTTGTTTCTCCTCAGATCCCCACAGTTTCTACACAATCAAAAGAAAATGCAGTAGCTTCTTCTCCTGAAGAAAATCATATCACTTTTTATCAGCCAGATGGCAGTGAAGAAGGACGACTTATTCCACCTCTTGAAAGTGGTGTAGTAAAAAAAGAATCTTTACTAATTGATAAAAAAACTATACTAGAGCCTTCAACAGAGAGTTTAAACAATAAAGTACCACAGGAGTCTGTACTAAAAATAGAAGAACCCGACATACCACTTCCTGAGGTAGTTCTTCCAACTAAAGAAGAGCAAGTTGTTATCCTAAAAGATGTCGAACCTGAAGAACTTAATCAGCCCAGCCTAGATAAAGAGCCTCCTTTAGGTATTTCGACAGATAGCAATAAAGATCCAGTGTCGTTGATTACCAGCGTAGATATTCCACAAAGAACTTTTGGAGAAAAAAAAGTAGAAATTCCTAATAACTTGCCGTTACTTCCCTTTGAAAGCTCCCCACATGTTTGGTCTTTTTCTAAGTATAAAGACACATTCCATAGTGAAGCTAGAGACAAAGAAAACAAAGAAGAAATTCAAGTTATTACCGTTATGCCTCGTACAGTGGAAAAACTAGTAGCCCCCTCTTCTTTTTTAGAAAAGAATGAAAAATCACCAGATACAACGTATCAAGATAAAGAAGTGGTCCTTGAAAAAATACCCCTTAATCGTCAAGATCAATCGCTTGTTTTCTTGGCAGGTATCATGCTACTTGTTATAATACTGATACTGGGATATATGTACAGTAATGGGCGCCTATAAACTAAATAAAATAAGATGTACGCACGCAGTGATCTTCTTATACAGAATAAAACAATCTATGGAATCAACTAATTACAAAAAATATGCATGGATAGCAGGCACGGTTGCTCTTGTGTGTATATCATATGCTGCACTTGGTTTTGGTATGAATAACTTCGATGCAATTAAGCATCCAAACGGGGCTGTAGCCTCAATCTCTGTAACAGGAGATGGTGAAGTAACAGCTAAGCCAGATATTGCAACGGTATCTTTTACCGTGCGCGAATCTGCAAAAACAGTCCCAGAAGCACAGAAGCTAACTGATACAAAGATTGCAGGAGGGCTGAAAGCACTTGTTGCACTCGGCGTGAATAAAGAAAAAGATGTGAAGACACTTTCTTACAATGTTAGTCCTAAGTATGAAACACAACAGACCGGATATTGTAATGGGTATGTTTGTCCTCCGTCAAAAACTGTTGTTATTGGTTATGAAGTAACACAGTCAGTTACGGTAAAAGTTCGTAAAGTTGATCAAGCAGGGGAAGTTCTTGGTGCTCTTGGAAAAGTGAACATTACAGAAATTTCTGGTCCAGAATTTACGGTAGATGATATGGATAAAGTACAAGCTGATGCAAAAGCTCTCGCTATTACCAAAGCACAAGAGAAAGCTGAAGTGACCGCTAAGGCGCTAGGAGTTCGACTAGGTGCTATCACACAGTTCAGTGAAGATAATGGAGGATATTATCCAGTAATGTATCGAACTGATAGTACGATGGCTATGAACCAAAAAGCAGAGGCTGTAACTGTGCCATCTGGGGAGAATGTAGTTAAGTCTCGTGTCACAATTACCTACACACTTAAATAAGTTTGGCGGATGTGAAGGAGAAAAAGTGATCTCGTAAGAGGTCACTTTTTCTTCTTCGTAAGCGTAGAGTATTTTCTAATCCCTAAATGACACCGAAACCCAGTATATCAATTCTTGAAATTAGCGAATAATTTTTGTTTAGCTTCACGCATTCTTTGAGCAGA
>JAYUCW010000126.1:0-2820 GCA_043740125.1 Minisyncoccota bacterium | reverse complement strand
ACCTTTCGGACCTAAACGAGCACCCTCATATTTCCAAGAAATGATGGCCACAGTGGTATTAGCTGGTTTAATCTATTCAATTTGTGAAATATATATTGATGACTGTATTGTATATGCTCGTACCGATGACGAATTTGTTGATCGGCTACGCCAAGTATTTCTTAGATTTCGTAAACATAATATGTTCTTAAAAGCTCAAAAATGCTTTTTCGGTTACGCTGAAATCGACTTCGTTGGAAAAGTTTTATCTGAGGAGGGGCTGAAAATGTCCCAACTCAAAATCCAATCGGTATTAGACTTCCCCCAACCCGTTGTTTCTAAACAACTTAAAAGTTTTCTTGGAATCGTCAACTATTTTCGGGACTTCGTTAGAAATGCTTCGACAATTGTCAAGCCGCTACATGGCCTCATAGCCGATTATCATAAGGCACAAAAAATTAAGTGGTCAACTGAAGCAACTCTTGCGTTTGCTTTAGTTAAAACTGAAATTTCTAAATGTACCACTATGCACTTTCTAAACGACTACGACCCTATCTTTTTGCACACTGATGCATCAGACTATGGTGTAGGCGGCTATCTTTTTCAAGTAGTCGATGGGATAGACCATCCTGTCGCTTTTGTTAGTAAATCACTCTCGAAGACACAACTTCGTTGGAGTGTGATACAGAAAGAAGCCTACGCTATTTTCTATGTTATTACGTATTTGCAATCACTTCTAAGAGATCGCGACTTTACTATAAGAACTGATCATCTTAACTTACTATTCATCACCCAAGCATCCAATCCTATGATTGTCCGTTGGTATATGGCTCTTTCTGAATATAGTTTCAAAATCGAGTTCATTGCGGGTGTTGATAATGGTATTGCTGACTCAATGTCACGTCTCTGTCGTAATGGCATGTTTGACCATCCTGAGGAATTTGCTCATGTTGATGCGATAGCAGCTTCGATAATACCGAAAATTAAACTCACTGATATTCAATACTCAAAGATTGCTTTTGTACACAACTCTAAAGTTGGGCACTTTGGCCTTGATCGCACGATAAAACGCCTCAAGGATACTAACATATCGTGGGAATTCATGCGACAGCATGTTAGACACTTCATTGATCACTGTCCCTGTTGTCAAAAGATGAGTCTGCTGAAAATCCCAATCGCAGCTCACGCTTTTACCACGTCAACATATACACCAATGGAATGTCTTAACATAGACTTTATTGGCCCGTTTCCAGACGGAGGTTATATCTTAGTAATTGTTGATACTTTTACTCGTTGGGTTGAACTATTCCCCACAGTAGATGCAACAGCAGCTTCCGCAGCTCAAGCACTTCTTCAACACTTTGGTCGCTTCGGCGCACCTCATCAATTACGTTCCGATAACGGACCACACTTCATTGCCGATTTAATTCGAGAATTTCTTAACCTTATTGGTACTCAACATTGTTTAACTTTAGCTTATTCTAAGCAAGAAAATTCAATTGTTGAACGATATAACAAAGAAATTAATCGTCATATTCGTGCACTTACTTTTGATAATAACTCTTTAACAGATTATCGATTTTCGCTCCCGTTTGTACAACGGATATTGAATTCCAATTATAGCGATCGTCTGAAAATCTCTGCTGCTGATTTATTATTTGGCAAAGTCGTTAAGCTTGATAGAGGTCTTTTTGAACCACTGCAAAATGATTTCAATCAAAACGACGTGCGTTTGTCTAAACACATGAGTAAACTTCTTAGTGTTCAGGATAATTTGTTAAAAGCCTCGGCTAAAGAATTACTCCGTACTGATTTACTTCATCAGGCAAGCACACAACCCCTTTCTTACACGGAACATCTCCCTAACAGTTATGTTCTTGTGCACTATCGCACAGGAGCCCCTCCAACTCGTTTACATACACATTGGAGAGGTCCTATGAAAGTCATCTCAGGTAGCGATTCTCGCTATTTGCTCTATGACCTCATTACTCATAAAGAAAAGATATACCACGTTTCAGATATGAAACCTTTTCTCTATGATCCTGCGATCACTGATCCGTTAGACGTTGCACGTCATGATTATATGGAGTTCTTTGTTGAAGCTATCCTTGATCATACTGGTAATATCAAAAGGAAAACGGATTTGAAGTTCTTAGTAAGTTGGTTAGGATATGGTGACCGTGACAACTCATGGGAACCATATGCCTTCTTACGTGACACTGCAAAGCTTCACGACTACTTAATTGAGAATAACATGAGACAGCTGATTCCTGCCAAATTTCGCTAGAGTCTCTACAACTCGCCTACTTCTCCACTTTACTTCTTATAAATACTCTGAAATATCCTATGAGGATTTTCTTCCTATTTTTTCCTATATGGTTTTGGAAGTTTTTAGTCAGTAAGAGTCTGACATAATTTCAGAATGTTTCCTTTTAGTTTTAGTATAGTCATGTTTAGTGTTTTGTAGTTTCTGATTAAACTCCCATTTTTTTTTCTTTTCAAAAAAAGAAAGAAGGGGCAGTGTAGCCCTATGTTATACATACTGTATACCATGGGCCCATCCCTTTAGGGATCCCACTCAGATCCTCGACATCCATACATATACATGTCTCTGATAGTTACCTTCGTAGTTACCTTCGTTACTATGCTGTAACTATATAACTATCGTTATCCATCCCACCAAGTTCCCTTTCCCGTTCCCGGTCTAGGCCACACTGTGACCATGATCCACAGCGCCCATTGGCTTATCATCGCTGTGACCGTGATCATGGCTGTGACCGTTATCATGGATCCCGTGACTGCACGAGTGCTCGCTATGGCTGTGATCATGCGCGCTCATAT
>JAYUCW010000125.1:0-2852 GCA_043740125.1 Minisyncoccota bacterium | reverse complement strand
ATAAACGCTTTATTACCAAGAAGCTGTTTATGGAGGTGCAAGACAAGTTAGATAGGAAAGCACACAGGAAAGGATACGGAAGAATGAAGACATCTCCTTTTGCTTTTGTTCGTATGATGAAGTGTGGAACATGTGGTTCTGGAATCTCTGCTGAAGAGAAACATAAAAAGAAGAAACACTACTTTGAAGTTATCGGAGAAAATATCTATCGCTACTATGTATGTTCTCGAGCTAAAGATAGAGACTGTAAAGAGAGGAATATAAACGAAGCCATGCTTATGGAACAACTATATCTTGTATTAGATAAAGTAGAACTTGATGAAATAGGAATGCGAGAACTTATGGAATTAGAGATTGATAAGTTTTATAAAGTTCAAGCGTTTGTTACAGGAAAAGAAGTACAGATTCGTACTGACAAAGAGAAAGAATATGACCTTCGTAAATATGCAAAAGTTATCTTTGAAGAAGGAAAGATATCTGACCAACAAGAGATTCTTAAACATCTTAAGAGCCGCCTTATCTTGAAAGATAAGAAGATCTATATCGATGAAGTGACGGAGGAAGCTCAAAGTGCTAGTATCACGAAATGAACCCGTTTCAACAATTTTGTCCGCTACTAGCATCAATACCAACTACAGAAAGTCAGGTTCTTTGGTCAGTTATTGAAAAGACTTTGCCATGGAATATCTTAGCCTTAATTGCATTAGTGCTTTGGATTGCCTTTGAGTATAAGACTGTGTTTCTTCGTCGATCAAAGAATGGCAAAACAAAGCTATTTAATCAGTTTGTAGGGAGTGCTACTTACTTTGGGACTCAAGCTCTCCTACCACAGATGTTGGCTCTTATTTTCGGTAATGCTGTTTACTGTGCACTCTTACCACTAGCCGCAGTTCTTCATGGTCTAGTCTTCTTGTTTACTCGTCGTTTCTTAAGAGATGTTGTTAAGTTTTGGATTTACTAGTAGTGTGTCTTATTTGTCTCATTTTGTTGTAAAACAATATATTTATGACCAGACCGAGGTGCTTCAATTTAATACCCTTAATCTTCTTCCAGAACCCTTACGGGGTCTCAAAGCTACAAGTTCACGACCGAGGTACAGCACATGAAAAGAAAAACACCATTTTTCCAAAAATGGTGTTTTTCTTTTCATAGACCCGTGCTCTCGGCAGGAATCGAACCGCGGGCCGCAACTCGCGAGGAGCGAGTGTAGGTTTCGAGGCAAGCATGCCGAGAGGCGATTCCTGCCTGCGCGTGACGCATGCGGTTCCTGCGGCAAGAATCGAATAAAAAAACGGTACATAAGAATTTCTTTCTAAAAACTGGGTTCATGGTTTTTAGAAAGAAATTACTTGGCGGTTTTATTTTCCTAATGAGTATGCCCCTCATGATTATCTGAAAGCTTACGCTTCAAATCATCATATGATGTTTGGATATCTTCCCAACCTTCTTCCATTTCATCTTTAACATTATCCCAAGCATCTGCGGTGTCATCTGCCATACCTTGGCGCTTTGTGTTCATCTTTTCCCACTTATCTTTTAAACCCTGTCTCTCTTCTTTTAAATTTTCTTTTGTATCTGCTACAAGTTCGTCAATATTCTTCCCAGTTTTTGCTAACTTATCTTCAAAATCTTTTTTTGTTGTCATATATTTATATATTTATTTTAATAGTACTCGCTATATAAATGACGATGTAGGCGAGATTATCTTACAGATCTGAAGCAATTATGGATACACTTAAAAATAAGCACGCTGTATATCGCTTTTTGCTCACATATTGGGAACCCAAAACAAAATCTTAAAACTGCACTTGGAAGTCAGAGGTCACTACCAAGAATTAATTACCAAATAGTTACCACCTTATCTCCCCCTCGCCATTCTCCTTCAAGTACTCATTACACTTCGAGAAGTGCTTACATCCGAAGAATCCAGAGTATGCAGAGAAAGGGGATGGATGCGCAGCTAGAAGGATGAGGTGCTTTTTGGTATCGATAAGGGGTTTCTTTCCTTTGGCGAAGTTCCCCCAGAGCATGAAGACGACATGATCTTGCTTCTCAGAAATCATTCTTATAACTGTATCAGTAAATTCCTCCCAACCACGACCTTTGTGTGAGGCAGGAGTATCTGCTACAACAGAGAGTACTGAATTAAGGAGGAAGACACCTTGCTTGGCCCAACCTTCGAGGCTTCCGTTTCTGAAATCTTTTTCTATATCACAGTCACTTTCTATTTCTTTGTAGATATTTTTAAGTGATGGCGGGAGAGGTATACCGTCTTCTACAGAGAAGCATAGGCCACAGGCTTCTCCATCACCGTGATAAGGGTCTTGTCCCAGTATGACGACTCTGACAGAAGGAAGAGGGGTGAAGGTGAAGGCTTTGAAGATGTCTTCTTGCTTTGGGTAAATTGTTTTGGTGAGGCGCTCTTCTCTGATGAATGCTGTAAGATTCTTAAAACTCTCCGTTTCAAAGTACGAAAGCAGTGCCTCTTTCCAGGTAGGTTCAATTGTAATATCTTTAAACATTGTATCTTTAATGGTAGCATAATTGACTCGTAGGTTTAGGATTTTAAAAAGGAGAAAACTGTGGTATAGTATTGCAACAATCGTAAGATTTTTAGGAGGAGTGGCAGAGTTGGTCTATCGCATCTGTCTTGAAAACAGAAGTCTGAGTAATCGGACCGTGAGTTCGAATCTCACCTCCTCCGCCATAATGTAAAAGTATCGAACATGATCCGAATGCTTTTAAAAAATATGTCTCACGGACTAACATACATAAAATCAAAAGGTAAATGTATTTATTGTGATAAATTAGACACCAGCCTTAGCAAAGAACATATTGTGCCACTTTCTATT
>JAYUCW010000124.1:0-1087 GCA_043740125.1 Minisyncoccota bacterium | reverse complement strand
TCGACGAGAGCTTTCTACTCCTATTGATTTTGCTTCTTGTTCTATTCGTCGTGGTATGTTAGTTATTCCGTCAGAATTACAAGTAGGTCAGAATCTAGAAAATATGAAGAAGTATGGAACTCTTTCCTACTGAGCAGGAAGAGAAAGTAGATTTAATTGAGGAGATACTCTCAATTACTTCTGAAGCAGAATCTCCTAGATCATGGATACTCTGGGCAGCAATAAGTTCTATCTCAGCGTCTATTGGAAGAAATGTCTTTCTCAACATGGGAGGAGTATATACTATCTTCCCTAACCTCTATATAATGTTAGTAGGTGATAGCGGATTAAGGAAATCATTTCCCGTATCAATAGTTAAGACATTAGTAGAAAGTACTAAAAATACTCGTATCTTAGGTGGCAGAAATACAATACAAGCAATGATTACTACTCTATCAAAAGCATACACTACTCCTGAGGGAAGCATTATCAAAGAAGGCAAGGCATGTATAGTCTCCGAAGAATTCGGCTTAGTACTAGTAGATGATCCTCACGCTCAAATTATCTTAACTGACTGGTATGATACTGGTCGTGAGTGGTGGACTAATGAGACTAAAATATCTGGTAGTGAAAGGATATATAGACCATATATTACATTATTCGGTGCTAGTAACCAGACTCATTTAAGAATAGCTATTCAAAAATCTTCTATTACAGGAGGACTAGTAGGTAGAACTTTATTTATCGAGGAGACAAAAAGGCATAGACATAATCCCTTAACTAAGCCAGCAGATCCTATTGATTACTCTCGTGCTATAAATGCTCTACTAGACATTACTCAAGTCAAAGGTCAAATGATGTTTGCACCATCTGCTGAATCTCTATTTATTGAATTCTATGAAGACTTAGGTAAGAAGATGGAAGAAGGCTCTGATACTACTGGTACTGCAAATAGACTTCACGTACAGGTACTTAAAGTATCTATGATACTAAGCCTATCTAAGCGTCATAATCTAATCTTAGAACGAGATGATATAGAAGGAGGTATCAAAGCCTGCCTTGAGTTTAGTGGTAGTAAGTTATGGGCAGGCTCTGGTGTATCTGAAGA
>JAYUCW010000123.1:0-17550 GCA_043740125.1 Minisyncoccota bacterium | reverse complement strand
ACATACTGACGTACTTACAGGAGAAAGGCACCTACTTGGTGTCTTTCTCTGTTAGAACGGGGGTTTAGTTGGGTGTCATTGAGAGGTAGACAACTCTGCCCCTTGCTAAACTGTTATTTTAGAATTACTATGATTAGTATATGGAACAACCTATCATCGACAGTAGTATGTCATATGAAGAAATGCTTTTACAAAATCCAAACATGGAGGCTCCACAAGATGTACTCGAGGAACTAGAGTCTCGAGATATTATCTATTATGGATATGACGGAAAAGTACACCTTGGGCAGATTGTTATGCATAAAAAAGCAATAGAAGATGTTGTCTTATTTTTTGAAGAAGCTTACACGTTACAATTCCCTATTAAGTCAGTGATCCCTATTGCAGATAAAAAATATGTATGGGACGATGAAGTTTCGTGTAATGATAATAATTCTTCAGGATACAATTTTAGGTATATTGCTGGCACTACAAAAATGTCCAACCATGCTCGCGGACTTGCTTTTGATATTAACCCAGTACAAAATCCTTACATTAAATATAACGAAAACCAAGAAGAGTTGTGGCGTGCACCAAAAGATGCAATATACGATGTATCTATTCCTGGGACACTTTTTGCAGGGCATCCACTTGTCGAACTTTTAAAATCAAAAGGTTGGAAATGGGGTGGAGACTGGAAAAATGAAGGTGGTCCTGTTGATTATCAGCATTTCGAGCTTCCTTTATAGACTGTTTTATCCCCGATGTCTTGCCTCGGGGATAAAATAAGTTATTTATTTATAAATTTAGTTCCTTCCGTAAAAACTACTCCATTCTTAAAGTCTTCCGAGAATTGTTTTGGGAGCAGTGTATTTTCTTCTTGTGGAGAAATCCAAAGTACTTCTGAAATTTCAAAACTATGAGTTCCCTTTAAAACTTCTGTCTCAAAATATTCCCTACCGTTAGTAACTTCAAAAAAGAATTCTATATTTTGTTCATCATCATGTACCCAGTTATTAACATACAGTAGTCTTCCTAACACTGGTGCAACACCGAGCTCTTCAACCAGCTCCCTTTCCATACCCTTTTGTAGATCTTCACCAAACTCAAGTTTACCACCTGGTAGGGCTGTCGCGTTTCCTGACACACCTGTATGTTTAACAACAAGGAGTTTACCTTCGTAGATAATAACTGCACGTAGTCGAACTATAGTAGTTTTTTCTTGAGTCATGGTTTTGTGTCGTCTTGTATTTAGCAAACGTCAGCCGAGTCGATATTTGGATGGAGTCCGACGGAGTTTTTCAAAAAAAGTTACGAAACGTACTAGCGGGTACGGTGAGGAACTTTTTTTGAAAAACTTCTAGGAATACGCCAAATAGTGGCTCGGTTTTCTTTATTACTTCATATATAACTCCATTTTGGAGCGTACGACTTTCTTCATTTCCTCCTGCCCTTCATGTCCAAACTTATACGGTGCCACTTCATTCGGATGTTCTGCAAGATAACTCATCTCGCCATCACGAAATGCCTTTCGTATCTCTGTATTGATATGTACAATTGCCACACCTGCATCAATTGATGCCACGAGATCCTCATCAGTATTCCCACTCGCCCCATGAAGTACTAGTGGAACATCAGTCACAGCGGTGATTTCTTTCAACCTATCAATATGAAGCGCTGGCTCTGTCGCATCAATAAGCATACCGTGTACGTTACCAATAGCAGGAGCGAACATATCTACCCCGGTGCGTAAGATAAAATCCTTCGCTTGATCAGGTGTCGTGAGATTCTCTTCACTCACTCCAGCTGGAAGGGCTGTGTTAAGTGAGGAAGACTGTCCAATATACCCAAGTTCAGCTTCGACAAGAACTTTCTTGCCAGTTTTCTCTTCATAACTCCTGACATAATCCACACAGCTCTTTACGAGCGCCACATTTTCTTCATATGGAAGCTTGGCACCATCCACAATCACACTATCATACCCTGCTTCTACCACTTCTTGTACTTTTTCAAGTGTATAGGTATGATCTGCGTTTAAGAAAATTGGAACATTATATTCTTGGTTAAGCTCATCGATAATTGTACGCACCATATCTATTCCCATATACTCTCGTTCACCTTCTGAGGCTCCGATGATCACTGGTTGATGTAGCTCTTCCGCTACTTCTACAATAGCTCGCGCTTGGTCGAGATTAGAAATGTTAAAATGCGCGATAGCTTTGCCAGCATTTTTATATTCAATAATAGTTTCAAAATAAATTTCGGATTGTGGGGTTAATGACTTCATATCAACATAGTATACCTCATCTATCCTGCTATACTAAAATAGAACTTTTGTGCTTGACGAACTTCTTCGTTACAACATCATATTTTTCATTCACTGTACGTTAAAGTACAGCTCATAAAAAATCATCGTTGTTCCTTGAATTTCATTCAAGCCCATAACTTCTATAAAATACTTATGGAACACAAATCTAACATGGACTTTATCGCAATCGGTGATACCGTTATCGATGCTTTTATTAAAATTTCAGCTGGACATATTCAAGAAACAGCTCACGGCCGTGAAATATGTCTCCCTTATGGTATGAAAGTACCATTTGATGATGTCTTTATTTTGCCTGCTGTAGGAAATAGCGCGAATGCTTCAGTCTCAGCAGTACGCCTTGGTCTCACTTCAGCCCTTCTTACATCACTAGGTAAAGATCAACATGGGGACGAATGTCTGGCACAGCTCACCAAAGAAGGGATTTCAACAGAATTTGTACGCCAAGAGGAAGGTAAAAAGACAAACTACCATTATGTACTTTGGAAAGAAGACGACAGAACAATCCTCATTAAGCATGAGCAATTCACTCCGGTGATTCCTGATATTGGTAGTCCGAAGTGGCTGTACCTCTCATCTTTAGGTGGGCATACACTTCCATTTCATCATGAGCTTATTGAGTATGTAAAGAATCATCCTGAAATATCAGTCGCATTCCAACCTGGAACATTCCAACTTGGTTTTGGAAAAGAACTCATGGAATTGTATAAAATTACAGAAGTAGTTTGTATGAATAAAGAAGAAGCAGAACAGTTGCTCGTTTTAGAAGGAGAACCTGTTAAAGAACTTCTTGATGGACTCCACTCCATGGGACCAAAAATAGTTATTGTGACAGATGGGCCACATGGTGCTTACATGAAATATGAAAATACGTATTTTAGTATGCCGCTCTATCCAGATATCGCCCCTCCTCTTGAACGCACCGGCGCAGGCGACGCATTCTTCTCTACCTTCATTGCATACCTTGCAAAAGGCTATGATGCCCCATACGCAATGCGTCGCGCACCGATCAATAGTATGAACGTCGTGCAACATGTTGGTGCCCAAGAAGGACTCCTCACAGAAGCTCAGATAGAAGACTACCTCAAGAAAGCTCCAGAGAGTTACAAATTAGAAATAATGAAATAGAGCAGATGAACCTCCCATTAGTACACCATTCAAAAATAAAAAAGAACTTGCCTAGGAAGCAAGGCAAGCTCATAACTGTTCTCGACAAAAGCATGTACGTGGTAGCACTCTTGCCTCCTATTATGACAATCCCCCAAATAGTCACTATTTGGGTTGATGGACAGAGAGCTGGTGTTTCTCCTGTCACCTGGATGACATACTTCTTAGTATCAATTTTCTGGACCATGTATGGAATAGTTCATAAAGAGAAACTTATCACTGTTACTAACACACTCTGGCTTATTGTTAACTTACTTGTAATTATCGGAATCACAAAATAAACAGGTAATTTTCGTTGATAAAGATATGAGTGTCGTGCAGCATGTTGGCGCACAAGAAGACCTGCTCACTGAAGTACAAATAGAAGACTACATTAAGAAGGTGCCCGAGAACTATGTACTTTTGATAATGAAGTAAAGTTTTGGAAGTAATTATATTAGTTTAAGAAATGAGACAAAAGTCATCACATTCTATGATTACTTCTGTAAGAAAAACTTTTTTCACACATCTACTAAAGTAGGTGTACACTATAAGAGAATGTTATAAAATGCCTACAACTATTGCAGAACCTTCAATTAAATCTTTATTTATTCAAGCATTTTTTGATGATGTGTTGATAGCAACAGGAACTGCATTTGTAGTAAAAAGTACAAATGATTTTCTACTTATAACAGCTCGTCATAATGTAACAAGTCGTGACAATGAAACCAATACTCTTCTTTGTTCTAATACTGCTGCAATACCTAATAAAATTAACATTACCCATACATAATAGTCAAAGTAAACTGGGTGAATGGGTAAGTGTTACAGAACAATTATATACAGAAAATGAAAAACCTCGTTGGATAGAGCATCCCCAATTCGGAGCTCTCCTCGATTTTGTTGCACTGCCACTAACAAACCTTAGTGGCGTACGATTATATCCATATGATCTTACCACTATAGGTCCGAATATCCCAATTGCTCCGGCAGAACGGGTGTCTGTAGTTGGATTTCCATTTGGTCTTCAGGTTGGCGGATCAACAGCAATTTGGGCTACAGGTTTTATTGCATCCGAACCAAATATCGACTATACAGAATTACCACTTTTTCTTATTGATTGCCGAGGAAGAAAGGGGCAATTTGGGTCACCTGTTATCGCTCACCATAACGGTGCAACTTTTGGAACAAATAATACTGGGGCTATAACAATGACAGACGGGCCTAACACCCAATTTTTAGGTATTTATAGTGGCAGGGTAAATGAAGAATCAGACTTAGGTTTCGTTTGGAAGGCATCTGCAATAAAAGAACTTGTTAATTCCTTTAAAGGATAATAACAAAAACTTTAAATAGATACTGCGCTAACTATTGAATATAAAAGGACAGAGCCCTGATAAAAGATTTAAATTCTTTTATCAATACTTTTATACACAACTGATCGATGTGCAATGAGAATAATAAAAACTTCTTTTTTCTTGAGCTGGAAGATAACACGGTAATCCCCAACTCTCATACTTCTTAATCCAGTTAATGAAAATTGAAGTGGCTTTCCAAAAAATTCTGGTTGTGTGGTTAATTTTTCTTCAATCGCTTTTTTGATTGTATTTTTGTATGAAGAAGAAATACCAGAAACATCTTCTGGAATTTTATGATGATATGTAATTTCAGACATAGAGCTAGTGGCTAGTGGCTAGTCCAGACTTCTTTATGGGTAAGTTTTTTACCTTTTTCCTTCAATCTTTCCTCAGAAAGAAAAGAGAAGGCTTTATCTTCTTCTAAAGCCAAAGAAATAGTAAGGAGTTCACTTATTTTTGTGGCTTCTGGTACTTTATCACGTTTTGCAATATGTGTAATAAGCTTATCCACATTAGGTGAAAGCGTAATATTTAATCTTCGTTTTGTTGTTGCCATAATAGTACAAGTGTATCATAAGTGTATCACCTGTCAACAAGCGGGCGCCTACGGCGCCCGCTTGTTGTATTGTATTTAAGCTAAAGGCTCATAGTTCCTACGCCTACTGGCTTCGGGCATCTTCGCGGTCAAGCCGTCTCGAGCTACGAGCTAAAAGCTGTTAATGCAGTGTCTCCCTCACCTTCTGTGCAATATGCTTCGCAGTCATCTCATACTCTTCATACAACTCTTGCACTTTTCCACTTTGACCAAATCTATCTTTCACACCTATTCTTCCTATGCGGATCGGATGATATTCACTTAAATATTCTGCAACAGCACTTCCAAGACCTCCTGCTATTTGGTGTTCTTCAACGGTGATGATCGCTCTCACATCTTTTGCAATACGAAGTAAACATGCAACATCAAGTGGTTTTACTTGTGGTATATTAACAACCGTAACACCAACTCCTTCTTTTTCTAAAAGTAATGCAGCTTTGATAGCTTCATAAATAATTGGTCCACAAGAAATAATGGCAACATTTTGTGTAAAGGTTCCGCCATATTTATGTTGTGGAGTGTACATACTGTAGCCTTTACCATGATTCCAAACATAGTTATCCGGTAACATCACGGGTGTCTTCTCTCGAGTAAGCCTTAGGTATGCTGGCTCTTTGGTTGTCGCAATGTGCTCGGTAATGACGCGCGCCTCTACTGCGTCACACGGTACAAATACCTGCATATTAGGTATCATGCGCATGATAGCGATGTCTTCTATCGCCTGATGTGTCGCACCGTCTGGTCCAACAGATATTCCAGCGTGAGCACCAACAACCTTAACAGGTACATCATTATACGCAATTGTTGTTCTGATCTGCTCCCAATTTCTTCCTGGTGAAAACATTGCATAACTCGCCATAAATGGGATATACCCCATTGCAGCCATACCTGAGGCAAGTCCTGACATCGCCTGCTCTGTGATACCAACTTCAAAAAATCTCTTTGGAAACTTCGCCTTAAATCCGTCCATCTTCACACTATCAGTCAAATCAGCACAAAGTGCAACGACTCTATCATCGAGCGTTCCTGCAGCAACAAGCCCCTCACCGAATCCTTCGCGAGTTGCTTTCTCTTCTTCTTCTAGTGTAAATAATGTTTTTCTTAACATGATAATAGGGTGTAGGTTGTAGGTTGTAGGTTGTAGTGCATACAAAACAAAATTTCAGTTGTCTTAAAATTTTTTGTGATCATAGTTCTCCATATTTAATTTTACCTTTCATAGTTCTTAATTCTTTCAAAGCCAATTTTCCCTCTTCTTCATTCGGAGCCTTACCATGCCATCTATAATCTCCTTCAAATGGTGTGACTCCTTTCCCTGGAATAGTATGTGCGATGATAATGGTCGGTCTATCAAGAGTACTTTTGGCAGTACCTATTGCTCTCACAATATCCTTAAAATCATGACCATCAACATCTATCACATGGAAATTAAATGCTTCCATTTTATCTTTAATTGACTCAAGAGGAAGTATATCTTCAGTATAGCCATCAATCTGTATTGTATTACGATCAATAATAGAAATAACTTTATTGAGTTTATATTTATTCAAAAGCAAAAATGATTCCCATACTTGACCCTCGTTGATCTCCCCATCTCCCATACAACAATAAAAATATCTGTCCGGTTTATGCCCTTCAAGGCGATCCATGAGCGCCATACCAATAGCTTGTGAGAGCCCACTCCCAAGCGGACCAGAAGAAGTCTCAAGACCTGGTAATTTCTCACGATGTGGATGCCCTTGAAGACGTGAGCCGAACTTGCGAAGTGTCTTTAGTTCGGTGATAGAAAAATATCCAGCGTGAGCCATGGTCGCATACAGCACTGGAGCAATATGCCCATTAGAAAGAATAAGTCTGTCACGCTCTACCCAGTCCGGGTGACGAGGGTTATGTTTCATCACTCTAAAGTAAAGCGCCGTGAAAACATCCGCCATGCCAAGCGGGCCTGCAGTGTGACCACTACCTGCTTCGACAAGCATCTTAATAATACTCTCGCGGATATCTTCGGCACGCAGTGTGAGGGCTTGTACTTCTACATCAGTTAAGGAGTGCATACGTGTAGTATATACATACAACAGACAACAGACAACAGATGACAGATGACAGATGACAGATGGAAGTTTAAAAATGAATGTTTTTAATCGCAAGTATCTTTATTGCATTCTCAGTCTGATGTCTGACAGTCTGTTGTCTGTTATCTGTTGTCTCCATCCCCCTTCTATCTAAAATCATTTTCCAACTTTTGCAAAGTTTTTTTCACATCATCATGTTTAGCCCTGTGAGCAAAAAGATATGATCCAACAACAGCACACATTGCCCCTCTATTTCTTACTCTAAGTATAGTCTCAGGATTCATGCTCCCATCAACCTGAATCTCAATATTTTTACATACATCATGTAAGTACTCAACCCGCTTCGGAACACTTTCATCAAATGGCTGACCCTGGGCGCCAATATGTTGTATCCCCATGACTTGGATAAATACTTTTGAATAACTATTAGCAGTTGAACGTACTAAAGCAGCAAAGGCTGGAACATTTTTAGTATTAGAAACAGAAAGTCCAAGATAGATGAGATGAGGCCTCACCATTTCAACTGCTTCAGCCACATCATCATCACTAAAATCATCAACATGTAAAATAACACGAGTGGCACCAAGCGTAATAACTCGTGACAAAAACTTTCTCCAGTCTTTCACCATAAGATCAAACTCATACGAGAACCCTGTGAGTAACTCTTCATCATTATATGGTAACCATGTTTTTTCAAGCCCAAAAATTCCATCACAAAGATCAATCTGTACCCGTTCACATAGTCCTTCAAGCATAAAAAGCTTATCGATAAGCTGATCGAAATTGTGTGGAAGTATTGCGGGAGTAATAATCATGGGTAGTTTTTAGTGGTTAGTTACTAGTGGTTAGTGAATGCAATATTCAGTTACCTTGTAGCACTTACTTTGAAAAATATTTCGTGTACACGGAGACATACGCTGACGGACTGTCACATGATGTGTCATACCCAACACAGTTGATTGGCACATCATTTGGAATAATTGGTATGAAAAGTATCGCGAGAAGCACAATACTTATTTTTATATATGGAAAATTATTCATAGCTTCTTTAAAAATTAATTTAGAATGTACGAATTTTAGTCTCTACTGTTCCTTGTGGGATTCTTAATTTTTTAAAAAGTGTAATGTTCTCGTCTTTACACTTTGAATAATATCCTCCAGTTCCATCAGGATAATTAGTACAATCAACTGGATTCGGATTTGTTACAATCGGAATGAAGAAAGAAATTATTCCAAGAATAAGGATTATAACGAAAAAAAATTTTATACTTGGATCCATAGTTATTTTGTTACTTCATCAATTTGAATAATTCTGTCCGCATGACGCTCATCATGAGAAAAAGGTGTTGTTAAAAATAGTTCAATTGCTTGTATAGCTTCTTTCAATGTCACAAAACGTGCGCCAATTGAAAGTACATTTGCATCGTTGTGTTCACGTCCAAGTTTCACGAGCTCAAGGTTACCACCTGCGCAGACGATAGCTCGCACATGTCTGAAGCGGTTAGCGACTATCGCCTCTCCTTGTCCTGATCCACCGAAAATAATTCCGAGTGATGGGTCATGGAGTGCATCTTTCTGTATATGCTGCGCAGCGATTGCCATATAGCTAGGATAGTCGTCCCCCACTTCAAGAGTGAGAGCTCCACAGTCATACACTTCCTGCCCCTTCTCTTCCAAATATTTTTTAACTTCTTCTTTTAATGAGAACCCTGCATGATCCGTTGCTAAGTAAATTTTCATATAAGATTAGTATAGCAAAAAATTATGAAAGTATTTAAAGAAAAATTTAAACAAGATTAATAATAACTTCATCCGCTTCTTCTTCTGTATAAACTACAGCAGACTCAAGTGAATGCTCAAAACTTTTTTCAGAAAGTTTTTCAGAAAGTTTTTCATCTTCTGCAACATCATTACGAAGCAATGATGTTATAAGAGCATTTTTATTATACTTAAAGAGGTACGGCAACTGTTCTGCTTTGTTTGCTGGCAATCCAATTCTTTTAGCAATTACTCTTACAGATTGGATAAAATCAGCCAGAGCACTTTTTTCAAGTTCCGTACCCGAACTAACTTCAGAGTCTTTTATTGCACTTGTAATTTTCCCTGAGACTTCTTTAATTCTTTCCAATACTTTTTCTTTATCTTTCAGCTCACGTATATTTTTTTCTTGTGCAATCTTACGAAAATAGCTTATAAGCATCTTAAAGTCAGCCACATCAAGTGTAACTGGTTCGACTTTTTCATGATGCTCTATTTTCTTTGCTTCGGTTACTTCAATTGGCTCAGCGACTGGAGTAAGATTAGTTGCAGACTCTTCACTTTTTACAAGATTTTCAGTTGCTTTTCTTTCATGTCTACGCAGTCTCTTTGCTTCTCCCTTTTTATACTGCTCATTATATAGTCGCAATTCGTCAATATTATGGAAATGTGATATATTTCTACTGTCTGAAAAAGAAGAATATCCTGACTGATGGGGTAATGTCACCAAGAAAGTGACTGTGTCTATTCCAGAAAAAGATGGCATATCGGCACTTAAAAAATCATCAACTAAAGCTGGACTTTTAATATCTACTTGTGCAGCTTTAATGCCCCTAAGCTCTCCGTATATCTCCTGTACATACGTTACCTTAAAAACCTTCCCATTACCTATAATTTCTAAAGGGCAGTTAGTATTGATTACCTCCTGTTCTTCTTGAGAAAGAAAATCTTCTATCTTTATCTCAAAATCTGCACGATGTTCAATAAATATATCTTTTGTTGCTGGGGCGATTTTTGAAATAACTTCATTATAGAAAGCCATCTCATCAAATGATGAATGCTTGCTTCTAATAGCTTGTTCGGTATTTTTATCAGCTCTTCTTAAATATTCTGCTAGCTGAGTAAGTATTTTTCGATTGTTTTGATATACCTCTGGCAAAAGATATTTGACTTCACTAGAATCTAAAGTTCTTAGATTATCATCAAGTAGTGAGGATCGATCTTCGTACCCAAAGTTACCACCTCGCCCCTGTCTTCCATAAAGGTCTCTTTGTAGACCATCGTGTGGAGTCTCTACACCAATATGCTTTTGACTAATAAGTTTATTGTGCGCATAAACTGATTGCAGTTGTTGGTATGTGTTTGACCATGAATCATACTGGGGTTGTCCTTCTAATTTTTCTACAACAGACCCGACGGGAAGCACTTTTTTAAGTTCTTCCAACGTTACATTATGACACGTCCTTGCATACAATGTTTCTTGTTTATGCCCATGCATCATTTTTTCTGACTTTGTTATATTCATAGCAAGCATTAATTGACTTCCCGCTTTAAATACTGATGAACCCGGGAAAACCCTTGTACCCATTAATACGTCCAAGGCTGGATCACTACTTACTGGATCATATGACCTACCTTGGTCATATGAGTGGAAAAGTGAGTCTGGTACACCAGTTAAAAGACACTGAGTAATTTTTAGTTTATCTACTACAGCACCTCCACTTTTTACTTCCATATCTCCAGAGCCAAGAGCACGCAATAATTGTAATCTTGTTTGACTAATCTCTTTCAATGCTTTCATATTCAGTAAATGATCAATAGCAAAAGATTTATCATAATTAGATTCTTGCCATTTGTTCCAAACATTTAAAAGTGTCAAAGGGTCAGAACCTTGTACTCGCAGTCTACGTTGAGCTGCTTCTTGTTGTTCAATTCTTCGCATCTCATCCTGTGTAGTTTCATTTGAAATCTTTGGTCGTATAAAAACTTGCTTGGCAGCTGATAACATAGAACACACATTAACCATTTGAGGTAGTACATCTACATGCCGTGCCTCAATGAGCATTCTTGATAGATCAGGACGCAATTGCAGCCGCGCCATTTCTTTTCCAACATCTGTAATATCCCCAAACTGATCTAAAGCACCGAGCTGCTTAAGACTTTCCAGAGCACTATGAACCCGAGCACGTGAAGGTTTATCAATAAAATCAAAATCTTCAACATCTTTAATCTCCATATCTTTCATACGAAGAACAACTTCATCCAAATCTGCTCGCATAATCTCTGGTTTTTGAAAAGCTTCCCTATCATTAAATTCACTTTTTGACATCAGCCGATAACATGACCCTGGTGCAGTTCTGCCAGCACGACCCATGCGTTGATTCATATTTGCCTGTGAAGCAGGCATAAGCTCTAGGGCATTAATACCTGTTTCTGGATTATAATTCATTTGCTTTAGATATCCTGCATCAATAACATGTTTTACTCCATCTATCGTGACCGATGTTTCTGCAATATTTGTAGAAACGATGACTTTTCTTTTACGACTTTTATTAAAAATTTTATCCTGATCTTTCGGATTCATTGCGCCGTAAAGAGAAAGGACGTCTACTTTTTCTACATCAAGACCACTCTTTATTTCATCCATTGTTTTATATATCTCTTCCTCTCCTGGCATAAATATTAAAATATCCCCAACACTTGTAGTGTCAAGAATTTCTTTTGTGAGATTCGCAGCCTGAGTGGTATAGTGAGCTCCTACCTGTTCACTATAGCTAATGTCAACTGGATATAGTCGACCTGGAACTTTTGCAACAGGAGACTGGTCAAAATAATTTGCAAATTTTTCTTCTTCAATTGTCGCAGAAGTAACAATAATTTTTAATTCTGAAATACCTGCTGATTTTCTAAGTTTTTGTGCTTGTTTTAGAAGCCCAAGTGTAAGGTCAATATTAATAGTACGCTCATGTGCTTCATCAACCATAACAATATCAAGACTGGATACCATAGGATCATTTTGAAGCATAGAAAGTAAAATACCATCTGTCATAAATGTTGCACGAGTTTCTTGACTTACCTGTTTCTGTTCTCGAGTCATTAGACCTATTTCACCACCAACTTCTTGACCACGTTCTCCGGCAACATACCTGGAAACACTCCGCGCAGGGAGCACACGAGGAGAGGTGACGGCGATTTTCTTATCTTGAAACTGATCAAGTAAAAAAATAGGGACTCGAGTTGTCTTACCAGACCCTGTTTCCCCAACAATGATTACCGATGGATTACTTTTGATAGCTTCAAGAATGCTTTCACGATGAACATCAATAGGTAGCTCTTGATGATTTTTCTCTAAAGAAATACCCACACCTTCATTTTGTGGAGCTGTGGAAAATTTTCGATTATCTTGATTATTAAATATCATACTTTGAAGTGAAAAATGTAGAAATAAACATACTCATCTTTTTTGTATCGTGTGAGAATCTTTCCGAAACATCTTCACACTTTAAAAATGGTTCAATGACCTCAATCTTGCTGAATCGGTCAGAAAGAATAAAATGTAGGCCATCTTTCCCTTCTACGACAATCTTCCCTACAATACTAAACACTGACTCAAGAAATAACTCAATATCAATAGTTCTATAATCATCATACGTAAACAAAATATTACGACCCTGAACAAGTGCAAAGTTTTTACTTGTATTTGCTTTGGTTACATCTTGCGGAGAAATATGTATGTACTCTTCTACAGGCTTCATGCATATAAGTATACCGTGAATACTTATTTATAAAAAAGAACAAGTGCGACACCTTCGGTGTCGCACTTGTTCTAACTTTTTGATCATCAAAAAATTCTATCAGCAAAATGAAAGTTCAGAAAATAAGTTAGGTTCTAGACGAGACGAGTTTTTGGAAGAAGACGTACAAGTAGTACGTTGACTGACAAAAACGAAGTCCTAGTCCTAGGCTTGCTAGCTTCGGGCATCTTCGTCACTCTTCGCTCCTTGAACAACGAAGCTAACTATTTTATGGACTTTCCAACTGTAAGTTGAGCAAAAATTGCTTTAGCTACGCGAAGCAGAAAAATAGCACAAGAGAGACGTAGTAAACCTACGTTGACCGAGGGCTATTTTTACTGCGACAAAGTAGATGAAGTAATTTTTTGCCCAACTTTGATGACGTGCTCGACAAGTGTGTGGGTATACCCCATCTCATTGTCATACCATGCCATTACTTTTACCAGATTCCCTCCTACAACACGAGTCATCTTTAGATCTGCAATGGAAGCATACGGAAGCCCAAGGATGTCACTTGATACGAGTTCTTCTTCAGTAGCTTGGAAGATACTTGACCACCTATCAGTGAGTGCAGCATCTTGTAATACCCTATTAACTTCTTCTACTGTTGTAGGACGTTTAGAGATGAAGGTAATATCCGCAATAGATCCAGCAGGAGTTGGTACTCGGATAGAGATACCATCAAAGAGTCCTTCTAACTTCGGGAATGCTTTCGTTACTGCAATAGCAGCACCGGTAGATGATGGCACAATGTTCTGTGCAGCAGCACGTCCTTCACGAAAATCTTTTTTATTCGGACCATCCACAATACTTTGAGACGCAGTGTATGAGTGAACTGTGTTAAGAATTGCTTTTTCAATACCAATAGCTTCATCTAAAATGGCTATCACTGGAGAAGATGCATTAGTAGTACACGATGCATTAGAGGTAATCTGACATGTCCCGAACTTCTCTTCGTTCACACCAAGTAAGATAGTCTCACCGTGCACTGACTCATCCTCCCCTTTCTTAGCAGGTGCTGAGATAACAACAGCCTTTGCTCCGCCTGTAAGGTGCGCTGCTGCTTTATCATATGCCACAAAAAGTCCAGTTGATTCAACAACTACATCCACCATATTTTCTCCCCATGGAATAGCTGCAGGATCCTTCTCCTGAAGCACTTTCACACGCATTGTCTTGGCCTCACTTTCAATAATTAAGTACTGTTCTTTTCTATCCTCATGAACTTCTGCATGTACATCAAAGTGTGCCACACGATACACGGTATCATACTGAAGAAGATACGCCAGATTATGAACATCTCCTAAATCATTCACTGCGACAACTTCAATATCATCACGCTCAAAAGCCACTTTAAAGAATGCTCGTCCAATGCGCCCAAAACCATTAATACCTACGCGAATTTTTTTGTCCATATAAAGAACAGTATATAGGGGTTAGAGGTTAGGGGCTAGTTGATAACTACAAATGATAGCTACAAAAAATAGAAAAAGGTACTACTTATTGTTTATATTTGCATTTATTTTTTCAAGGAGTAGAATAATGCTAAATTAATTTTGTTCTTCTTCATACTATTTTTTAAAGAAAGGAATCGTCATGATTCAATGGTACTCACCTGATGATGTGGCTCTTGTAAAGGAATCCTCTGGTGTCTCATGCAGAGATATGCCATTTTCAATTACAACAATGGCTACAAGCATGAAATATCTGACAGAAAGGCACCCAGATACTGGCTATGAAAAACCAGACTATGACATGATTGTTACTATTCTTCTGGGGCGAGTTCACCTATACGTCAAAAATGGTAACTCCCAACTCTCTTGTGAGCTTGAGCTTCACAACACAATCTGTCTACCACAGGGCATAGAATACTACTTGATACCGGAATCTCGTGAGGTGATTCTGCAAACGACACTCTCTGCTAAGTGAAATACCTACATTCTAAAATCTTCGCAAAGTTAAAAACTCAGTTAATCCCCCGAGGAATTACACTGAGTTTTTATTTTTAGAAAACACTTTTTTCCTTTACTGTACAGGTTTATCTCGCGCCAAGAATCTGATACTATATACCTCATGAATGATATTAGTATTGTAAACCTTTCAAAGTCGTATGGCACTGGCAAAAAAAAGGTGCACGTTGTTAAAAATATTTCTCTAACTGTAGAGAAGGGTACTGTATTTGGTTTTATCGGTCCAAACGGTGCAGGTAAAACATCCACCATAAAAATGCTTGTAGGATTATCTCATCCAACAAGTGGGACTATTACTATTAGAGGTAGTTCTCCGAATGATCAGAAAATAAAACAAGTTCTTGGTTTTATGCCGGAGTCCCCTCTTTTTTATCAATATCTTACTGGGTACGAATTCCTTGAGCTTATCGCCACACTTTTTAAAATAAAAGATAAGGAAGTAAAAATAAAAAGTGTACTTGAAGAAGTTAACTTGCTCCACGCAAAAGGTAAACGTATCCGTACATATTCAAAAGGAATGCTGCAACGACTTGGTCTTGCACAAGCAATTATTAATGACCCCGAAATTCTTTTCTTAGACGAACCCCTCGATGGTCTTGACCCGCTCGGTCGGGTTGAAGTCAAAAAAATAATTATCGCTCTTAAACAGCAAGGGAAAACTATTTTTATTAATACGCATATTCTAGGAGATGTGGCTGAGATTTGTGATATGGTTGGAGTTATTGATAATGGAGAAATGCTTGCTATAGGTAGTCCAACGAAACTAAGTTATGGATACAGAGATCTCGAAGATGCTTTCGTTGCTATGATAGAGAAAATAAGGGGAGAAAAGACTTCATCTGGAATCGAACATAATTAATATCACTATCATGCTTACCAACATTACAGCCATCGCCAAAAATACTTTTAGAGAAACCATTCGTGACCGTATCTTACTTTCAGCGTTCTTTGTTATCGTAGCCATTATTGTCTTTACGCTTTTTATTGCGTCTATCTCTCTTGAACAAAGTACTCGCATGATTATTGACTTTAGTGTGACAGCTATTTATGCACTCCAAATATTCGTAGCAATTTTCATCGGGAGCATGCTTATTTACAAAGAAATTGAACGAAAAACATTCTACCTTCTTTTACCAAAACCAATTACGCAGATAGAAATTATTCTAGGTAAGTGTCTTGGTCTTACTCTCACCACTATTGTTGTTACGTTACTTTCTACGTTCGTACTCTTCGGCATTCTCTTTTTCAAAAGTGGGTATGTATTCTTCGTGCCAATTATTATATCTTTATTCTTAAGCACCTTAGAAGCATTCCTTCTCATTCTTGTATCAATACTTTTCTCTGGGATTACATCTCCTATCCTTGCCTCAGTATCAACAGTTGCTATCTTCATCATTGGTCATGCTGAAGGAATTTTCCGTTATATGTTCATGACAACAAAAATTCCTGCTATAGAAATGGTTACAAAAGCTGTGTACTATGTGCTTCCTAATTTAGAAAAATTTAATACAAGAAATGATATTATTCATGGGGCGCCCCCATCCCCTACCATGATTCTTATTTCAATGCTTTATGTTATTTCATACTCACTTCTTCTCCTTATGATTACTCATCTTGCTTTTAGAAAAAAAGATTATTAAGAGATTTTGCAATCCCCTCTTTCCATGAAGAACTCCCCTTATGTCCTACTGATAGCGCCCGGTATACTCCTTATTTTTCTCATAGGTCTTATTATTACTTTTCAAAAAGAACATGATGCATACTCTAAACCTTTCACAACAGCACTTTCAAAAGAGACCCGGAACCTTCTCCCTGCAAAGTTCTTACCTTATATAACATTTGGATTTAGCAATCTTATTACTGACTCATATTGGATACGTTCTGTTCAAGATTTTACAGTATGGGATGGACAAGATGACTACTATCTTAACTATTTCAAGAACATAAGCACACTTGATCCAACGTTTGAATATCCATATCTTTTTAGTATTCTTATTGTCCCACAAAAGAAAGATATCATAACTCTTGATAAAGTGGCAGAGATTGCTCAAAAAGGCATACAAGTTATTCCTGAAAGTTGGAAAATCCCCTTTTATCTTGGAACTCAATATTATCTCTTTACAAAAAAATATGATCCAGCAGAAAAATATCTCGCTATTGCAGCCAAGATACAAGGAGCTCCTGATGGAGTCTTTCTTGTATATTCAACACTAGCTGGAAGAAACAGTCCACGACCTATACGTAGCGAAAGTGATAGTACTCTTGATCGTGAACTATTAAAAGTCGTCTACAACAATACTGACAATGAGACTATTAAAAAAATGGCCGCACAAGGAATCGAAGAAAAATATGTTAGTCAGATGCTTGAGAAAGGAATTATCGCGTATAAGGAAAAATATAAAAGATACCCAAAATCTGCTAATGAAATGCTGGCGGTTAATTTCATTTCATTACCTGTAGCTTTTTTAGATGAGTTTATGGTGGAGATCAGTGCGAGAGATGGGAGTTTTAGACTAGTAGCAAAAAGGGAGTAGTAGTGTCCCTTCTGTGGG
>JAYUCW010000122.1:0-17587 GCA_043740125.1 Minisyncoccota bacterium | reverse complement strand
CCTAGTTGTCTCATAAATGAACAGCAACAAAGAGATCAGCAACCACAGATGTAAACGGCTTTCTGCCCTTTTACAAAAGCCCACTTCGGTGGGTTTTTATTTTGCTATTTTCAATAATTGAAGTAGGATGAAAGAGGTTTGTTGTTTAACTACTTGCTCAAGGAGAAAAAGATGGTTGATAATAATACTATTATTAAACGAGCTACTGACTTGATTTTCTTGAAATATAAACGTGATGAAATCGCTCTTTTAATGGATCTTCTGTTTGACCATGTATCAAAACAAAAAGATCTTAGTGTCCTTCACTCTTTTATGGTAAATGGTGTAATAGATAGACTCACGCTAGTGAGTGCTATACAAATGGTGTGTGGTGAATTCGTAGTAGCGTCTGGGCATATGCGTTTTCTTCCGGAGATTAACTTTGAAGAGAAAACGGTTGTGTGGTCCTTCAGACGTCATCATTGGTTGATGTGGCAAGAAGATGGGTACATTATCGATGTCCTTCCTTCTGATGGAGAATTTGGAGTAAGTGTTCCTCAGGCGGTGATTACTACATCTGTCTCTGAAAAAAGATTTTTTAGGGATGTAGGAATTAGTGTACCCAACATAAGCTTAGAGGAAAAAATTGCTTTTGATAAACAATTTTCTGCACTGGTCAGTCTTCTTGAAATGCTTCAACAAAAAATTCCTTTTTAGAAAACTTTACCATATGCTCGTAGTAGGTGTACACTGAGCTAGAAAGTTTTTTTCAATCCTGCCTATCCATTGTTTTTATTGAAAGGTTCATGCGTATGTCCTCATCTCTTTTAGTGCAAGGTCTGCTATTTCCTCTTGATGCGGCAGGTCAAGATATATCACAAAAAACTGACGGAGAAGATCATGCACACACGACTACTTCTCGTACTTCATTTTTCGTCGTAGAAGACTTCGATGACAATGCTCTTCTTCAACCAGGTGATGGGCTTCTCTGCTAACTCTTTCCTATAAACAACTAAGACATCACTCTACGTTGTTTAATTTGACGGAGGAACACTTCTGCATTACAATAAACATCCTGTAACTATGTTCTTTAGGAGAAACTATGAGTACAAATAATCCTTCTGCTGATGATTCTGTGATTGCTCTCATGCCATTAAACAAACTACCACGATCTCCTTCAGTTGTAGGAGATGTGCACAAGGAATCTTCGAATGATGATGGAAAGCCAAGGACGGTCTGGGTCACCTCACCACCTACTCTTTTACCTCCCATATTTGACCCGCGCAATAATGCCTGGACATTTAGTAGACGTTGAAGATTTCACAACAAAAGACAAAAGGCCGACGCAAGCGTCGGCCTTTTCATCTACCTATTTCTTTTCTTTAATTTCTGTGACTAACTTTTGTACCAACTCTTCTACTTTCATTTCACCGATTTTGCCAAGAGATCGGTGCTCAAGTGTTATGGTACCATTGGTGACTTCTACGTCTCCGATTACAGCCCAGTAGGGAGTTTTTAATTCTCGTGCTGATTTTATTTTTTTACCAAGTCCATCTTTACTGTCATCGCATTCTACACGAATATCTGCATTAAGAAGTGATGTTGTAATAGTTTGTGCGTAGTCATGGTGTTTTTCACCAAGTGGGAGAACAGCTAATTGTGTCGGAGATAACCAAAGAGGGAAGTTACCTGCTGAGTGCTCAATGAACGTTGACATGAATCGTTCAAGAGATCCCATTACCGCACAGTGAATCATAACAGGTGCCTCACGTGTACCCTCATCATTCACAAATTCTAACTCAAGATTTACTGGCTGCACAAAATCAAGCTGTATGGTTGCTACTTGCCATGTACGTCCAATAGAATCTTTTGCCATGAAGTCAATTTTTGGTCCATAAAATGCCGCTTCACCAACGCCATCAATCCAAGTATCAGGACTTCGTGTTTCAATAAGATTTTTTATTGCTTCTTCTGCTTTGTCCCATCCTTCTGTACTTCCCATATACTTTTCTGGAAGTTTCGGGTCACGACGAGAGAATCGTGGTAGAAGTGTAAAACCAAATGTACTATAAAAATCTTTAATAAGATCCCACACACTTCCCATTTCTTGCTCAAGTTGGCTTTCACGGCAGAATATGTGAGCATCATCTTGTGTAATAGAAAGTACACGAGAAAGTCCTGATAACTCACCGGACTGTTCATCACGGTATACCATAGTAGTTTCGCAGTAGCGAATCGGAAGTTCTTTATAAGAACGCATTTCACTCGCATAGATCTGTGCATGATGAGGGCAGTTCATAGGCTTCATACAAAAAGTATGCCCATCACGAGTTTTTATTTTAAAAAGATCCTCAGCATACTTCGCCCAGTGGCCGCTCTTCTCATAGAGATTATTTTTTGTAATATGAGGAATGGTTACTTTTTGGTAACCTTGTTTTTTGCGAAGTGACCAGACGAAGTCATTTAATTCTTCACGTATGATTGTTCCTCGTGGAGTCCATAGTGGGAGGCCAGGGCCAACGAGATCACTGAAGGTGAAAAGCTTGAGTTGCTTTCCAAGAATTCTGTGATCACGTTTCTTGGCTTCTTCCATCTGAGTCGTATATGCATCGAGTGCTATCTTATTTTCAAAAGCAAGACCATAGATACGAGTGAGCTGAGGATTCTTTTCATCTCCTCGCCAATATGAGCCTGCAATTTTTTCAAGCTTAAAGCTGTCTACTGGTATCTCTTGTGTGTTATATACATGTGGTCCTTCGCAAAGATCGAAGAACTCTGTACCTGTGTGATAGAGTGTCACTTCTTGCCCTTCTTTTTCTATACCATCAATAATCTCAAGTTTGAAAGGATTGCTTTTAAAAAGTTCTTTCGCATGAGCTGTATCTACAACTTCTTCTATAAAATCTAGATTTTGCACAAGAATCCCACGCATTGTTTTCTCCAATGTTTCCAAGTCTTCTTGACCAATTTTTGCTCCACCAAAGTCTATATCATAGTAGAATCCTGTATCAATTACAGGGCCTATCGTTGGATTGGCATTCGGGAAGTGCTGCTTGATCGCCATCAAAAGTATATGTGCGAGAGAATGACGATTTTTAAATAATTGAGTAGATTCTTCTGTATGTGCCATAGTCTATCTATAATATCAGAAAAAAGTTAATTTGTAGAAGCGTTATTGAAAATGTAAAAAAACTACACCACTTTTACGAGAAATAGTAAAGTACTTTTGCGAATAAGATTCATTGACTTCTGGTACCATTCTTGTATTATTAAAAGTACCTCTAGGTGGACGAAATAAATGAGTACCGTGCCAAGAAGGTATAATTAATGTATATTGACACAAAAAATTTATGACAATTCTTTATATTCTTATTGGTATTGCAGTAGTTCTAGTTCTTTTTATTGTTGGCATGTATAACTCGCTTGTAACTTTTGCGCAACGAGTTAAGGAAGCGTGGGCTGATATTGACGTACAACTTAAACGTCGTTATGATCTTATTCCTAACCTTGTAAGTACTGTTAAAGGGTCTTCAAACTTTGAAACTTCAACTCTTGAAAAAGTTGTTGAAGCTCGTGGTAAAGCAATGGGAGCAGGCACGACAGCTGAACATGCAGAAGCTGAGAACGTCCTTTCTGGCGCCCTTAAAAGTGTTTTTGCTCTTGCTGAAAGTTATCCAGATCTTAAAAGTAATCAGAACTATCTTTCGCTTCAAAATGAACTTTCTGATACTGAAAATAAGATACAAGCTGCACGGCGTTTCTATAACTCTAATGTTATGGCATATAACACGAAGATTCAAACAGTGCCGAGTAATATTATCGCAAAGCAGTTTAATTTCACTGAAAAAGAATTCTTTGAGCTAACAGAAGGCGAGTCTGCTGCACGTAATCCAGTCGAGGTAAAATTCTAGTGGTGTACATACTTAATTAGTTTTCTGTATTTAGTAATAACTATTAACTAATTACTAATAACTGCCCTTATGACTTTATACTCCAACCAAGCAAAAAATATTCGTACCACATGGTTTATGATGACAGGGTTTCTTCTTCTTGTGATCGCTATTGGATTCATTCTTTCTTTTATCTATAGTAGTCCAGTACTTTTGTATGGAGCAATTGGTCTAAGTCTTATTATGAATCTGGGAGCATATTGGTTCTCAGATAGTCTTGTGCTCTCAATGGCTGGAGCTTCGCCAGTTGAGTCTAGAGATAGTTATCCAGAACTTTGGAATACTCTCGAAAATATTTCTATCACCGCAGGACTCCCAATGCCGAAGTTATATGTGATTAATGACCCTGCACCGAACGCCTTTGCAACAGGAAGAAATAAAGATCATGCTGTGGTTGCGGTGACAACGGGATTACTCCCGTTACTGAGTAAGTCAGAACTAGAAGGGGTGCTTGCTCATGAGCTTGGCCATATTGGTAATCGCGACATGCTCCTTCAGACAGTCATTGTCGTTTTTGCAGGAATGATTTCACTTGTTGCGGATATGTTGCTTCGAATGTCAATGTTTGGCGGAAGTGATGAAAAGAGAAACCCTCTGTTTCTCATTGTAGGTGTTCTTGCTTTCATCCTTGCTCCAATTGCAGCCACTATTATTCGTCTGGCTATCTCGCGAGAGCGTGAGTTCTTGGCGGATGCTTCAGCTGCCCTTATCACACGCTACCCAGAAGGTCTCGCGAGTGCGCTTCAGAAGATTAGTAACTTTCATCAGCCGATGAAAGTTCAGAACCAAGCAATTGCACATCTTTTTATCTCAGATCCAACAGGATTAAATGATATTTCTGAAGCACGTGAACATGAAAAAGTATCTTTTATTCAAAAGATGTTCATGACGCATCCGCCACTACAAGAGCGTATCAGTCGGTTACTTATTAAATAAAAATTTGGTATTATAAAAGTATATGAAAAATAAAATAGTTATTGGTAGTATCATTGGTATCGTCATTATTGGTTTGTGGCTTACATCTTCCTATAATAACCTTGCTAAGGCAAACCTTGCAGTAGACACACAATGGGCACAAGTCGAAGCTCAATATCAGCGACGTTTTGACCTTATTCCTAATCTAGTTGCTTCTGTTCAAGGAATCTTCACACAAGAAAAAGATATTTTTATAGCAATAGCGAATGCACGAAAGGGGTACGCTGGAGCAAGAACTGTTGATGAGAAAGCTGCCGCTGCAGGTCAAGTAGAAAGTGCTCTTGGAAGACTACTCGTTATCACTGAAAATTATCCACAACTAAATTCAAATCAGACACTTCAGAATCTCATGACACAACTTGAAGGTACAGAGAATCGTATCTCAGTTGAACGAAATCGCTTCAATGAAAGTGTCGGTTTATTTAACTCACAGATCATTACCTTCCCAAGAAATATTATTGCCACAATGTTTGGATTTAACCAGCGTGTATTTTTCAAAGCTGAAACTACCGCATCATCTTCCCCGACAGTTAAATTTAATCAATAAATTTTCATGAGAAAAGGAGTACTTCTTGTAGCTCTATTGTTTTGTTTTCAAATAGTAAGCGCTTTTACTATTCCTGCTGCACCCTCTGGATATGTGAATGATTATGCAAATATCATTGATGAAAATAGTAAACAACAACTTGAAAAAGAGTTACAACTTTTTGCAGCAAGTACAACTAATGAAATAACTGTTGTTACGATACCGTCTCTTGATGGGGACACTATTGAGCATTATGCCACTAAGCTTTTTGAAAGTTGGAAAATTGGAAATGCAAAAAATGATAACGGAGTACTTCTTTTGATTTCAAGAGATGATAGAAAATTAAGAATAGAAGTTGGCTATGGATTAGAAGGTGCTCTTCCAGATATTCTTGCACAAGATATTATCAACAATCAGATAACTCCTTCGTTTAAACAAGGAGATTATTCTACGGGTGTTGTACAAGGGGTGACCGGAATTATGGGAGCTATCCATGGTGAATACAAAGCGACAGGATCATCAGGTGCAAAATCATCGATACCTATGATTGAGACTATTATCATGGTGATTATTGTTGGGTTTCAATTTCTTTCGGCAATTCTTGCACGAAGTAAATCATGGTGGGCAGGTGGTGTCCTTGGCGGGTTACTCGGTGGAGTTTTAACATTTATTGGTTTTTTTGGGATCACATTTATTGTTGGGGGATTACTCACGGTTGTGTTGATACTTATCGGACTATTTTTTGATTATGTAGTTTCTGGGACATACGCAACTTCAATTGCCAAAGGATCTTCTATTCCATGGTGGATAGGAGGAAATAGAAGAGGTGGAGGTGGATCATTTGGTGGATTTGGCGGCGGTGCATCTGGTGGTGGTGGCGCATCCGGAAGGTGGTGATATACTAACAATGCGTTACTTTTATTTTACTCTAAAGAGCGATTTATTATATTTTTTTATGCACATAGTTCAACTTATGACCGGAATGATATTGGAAGTTATTATGTATGGGGCAATTATTATTGTATTTTCTTTTTCAGCGTGGATGTGTGTGGATGCTGCAAAACAGGATAGATTCTGGTGGATTGTTATTATTTTAGGTGTCCCAATTATCGGTCCAGCCGTGTACTATTTTACTGAGAAAAAACATGATTATGCAAAAGCAAAATCTCATCATATTCATGACTCAGAAACTGAAGCTCAGCATGAAACATCACACGAGCACCATGAACATCATAGAAAAGAAGATATAGAACCTGCTATCATATTAGCGACCGTTTCTCACGAGAATAAAAAAGAAATAAAGAAAGGCGAAAAAGAAGAAAAAAGTGAAGTTCCACAAGAAACTAAAGTAACGGAAATCGCATAAAAAATCTATTTTGCTTACAAAATATCAAGTGTGCTCTTCTAAAAATGAAGTACACTCCAAAAGTTATTTCTTCTTCACTACAAATTTGGCCTAGTACAAAATACTATTTTAAAACTAGCTCTATGTTATAATAAATATGTGGTAAAAGTTACTACCCTTAAATATCCAAAAAAAAGTCACCGTAAAGAAGTGACTCTTCCAAAGTATTCAAAAGACTTAGCAGAGTTTTTTGGAATTATGATGGGGGATGGAGGAATTAACAACATTTGGCAAGCAAATATTACAGTTAACTCCGTTTCAGATTTTAGTTATTCTGGGTATATTTCATCACTCTGTAAAAAACTTTTTGACGTAGAGCCAGCTATTAGAATGAGAAAAAATGCTAAAGCTCTTATTATTTCACTAACAAGTACATCAGTTGTTGATTTTCTTGTTTTGCAGGGACTTCCTCGAGGTAATAAATTAAAAAGTGGGCTAGCTATTCCTTCTTGGGTTTTAAGTAAGCCTTTATACCGGAAAGCTTGTGTACGGGGATTAGTAGATACTGATGGGTGTATCTTTATTCATACACATAAGGTGAAAGGGAAAAGATATGATAATATTGGTCTTACGTTCACAAGTTACTCATTAGAGCTAATTATTCAAGTTGCTGAAATTCTTCAAGAATTTGGAGTTGCTCCTCATATAAGTAAGAGTGGACGAGACATTTATATATATCAGGCAGATACAGTTTTTAGATACCTTAAAATTTTTGGTACATCTAATAATCGTATATCTTCTGTCTATAAAAAATGGAGAGATGCGAGAGTGGTTTAATCGACTACCTTGGAAAGGTAGCAACTGGGTAACCGGTTCGAGGGTTCGAATCCCTCTCTCTCCGCCGATTTTTAAGCGTAAAAATCGCGTCGAAATTAGCAAATTTCGACGTAGGTACATTACGCAAGTATTAGTAAAAATTGCTAGATCTTTATTTTAGAATGATGTATAGTTGTGCCATGAAGAAAATCTTACACTAATTCCTTCATTTTTCAATTTTCTTAAGTATTATCATTTTTCTTATTTATTCTTTTGATAACTTAGAGAGAAAAGATTCTTTAAATATTTTTGTCCTTACTCTAACATTATTTGCTTTAGTTTGGAGTATTATTAATAATAATAAAAACTCAAATGAGCAGGCTTTATTAAATATTAAGCCAATAATTTTGCGTAATAATACTATAGGTAACTGGAATGATATTAGAAATACAATTAGTCAAAGCTCACCACTTCTATTTACAGTTTTTAGGAATCACACAACAAATATTCATGGTTGGTTGGTATATAACAAAATACGGTATCCTCTTTTTCTTGTAATTGGTATTAGAGAATTGGATAATCACAATAAGGTGAAAATTGAAGTAAGTGAATTTAAAAGAGAGGTTATAAAAATGGGGTGGGTACAACCTGATGTTACTTTAGCCGCTTGTCCAAATTGGGAGAATGGCCAAGAGACTGAAGAGTGTAATCAGATTAAAATTATATATACTGATATTGGCAGTACTACTTATTGCACAATTGAAGATAAGGATTTTTCTATTACAATTAATAGGTACCATTTTTAATTATGACCCCATTCCAAACTAAAGTCGTCTCCGCCGTCTCCGCTATCCCCGCAGGCAAAGTCCTTACCTATTCTCAAGTGGCTGAGAAAGCAGGTAACAGAAATGCCTCGCGTGCCGTCGGCTCTATTATGGCGAAAAATACTGATAAAAACATTCCGTGCCATCGAGTGGTAAAGTCAGATGGAACTATCGGCATGTATAACGGACTCCGCGCGCAAAGTAAAGAAGTACTTCTTAAAAAAGAAGGAGTGAAGTTCACGCAAAATGGAAAAGTTATTTTGAAATAATTAAAGAGTTTTTTTAAAAATTGTAAATTCAAAAATATACGAGGTAGGGATCTATGATATGCTAAAAGTATGTATAAAAATATTATTATAAGTTGGTCTATTGAGTTCGGGCCAATTATTGGTTTTTTTATTGCGCTTAATTTTCTCGGGGATACAGATAAAGGATTTATCACTTCTACGACAATATTTAGTGTTCTCACGTTGATTGCCTTGGTTACTTCGTATTTGTACGAACAGCGAATAGCATGGTTCCCGCTTATCGCTGGTTTATCAGTGATTACCTTTGGTGTTCTCACTGTTATTTTTAAGGCACCAGTTATTTTTATTTTAAAAGACACCTTATACAATGGAATATTCGGAATATTTTTACTCATTGGATCAATGATGGGTAAAGGACTACTCAAGAAACTATTCGTGGCACTTTTTGATATGAGTGATAGAGGTTGGTACATTTTATCACTGCGATGGGGGATATTTTTTCTTATTTTAGCAATTGGTAATGAGATAACGTGGCATATATTTGGTCGCGATGCCTGGGTTATGTATAAATTTTGGTCAACTATTGCAACGGCTATCTTTGGTTTTTATCAGATCACACTTTCCAAAAAATACCGTAATCCTAGTTCAAGCCCATGGGGCATGAGAACAAAACCATATCACGCAGAACATATTCTTGATTAAATATAAAGAATTTATTTCTTACGAAGAATGAGTAAGTTAGAGTATAATAAATACTTATGATATCTTCTTCTTATAATCGATTTTTTCAAGCATTACTCTACCTTATGTTGATCTCTGCAGCACTTCACATGATTGTGTTAGGTATTCATTCAGCTGTAGTATGGACTATATCAGATTTTAATTTTTTTAAAATAATAGGCATTGATATTTTTTATCCAGATTTTGTACTGAGTCCTATTTCACTACACATTTCATTTTTTCTCAGTGCAGGTATTTTCCTAGGAGCATATTTTTTTCTTACAAAGAAAAATACATAATATGTGTGTTAGTATAGTGAGATGAAAATCGCAGTTCTTGATAATCTCCGGTCAGTCCATAATGTTGGCTCTATTTTTAGAACATGTAATGCGGTTGGAATAGATAAGATTTATCTGTGTGGCACAACACCAACACCTCTTGATCATAAAGGTTATAAGCGAAAAGACTTTGCAAAAGTAGCGCTCGGTGCAGAAGACACTCTAGAGTGGGAATACTGTGCGAGTACGACTGAATGTGTTACAAAGTTACATGCTGAAGGTGTATACATACTCGCTCTTGAGCAAGATGAGAATTCCGTCGACTATAAAGATGTGAATATTCCAGATAAAAAAGATGCTGCCCTCATCGTTGGTCACGAAGTGGATGGTATTACAAAGGACGTACTTCTGCTCTCAGACCTTACTGTAGAGATACCAATGCGTGGTACCAAAGAATCGTTAAATGTGACTATTGCCTTTGGTATAGCAATATATCGTATTTTAGGTGTATAAATAAGTTTTTAAAATTGAGTGCTTCCAGTGGTATACTTCAAGTGTATTCTCTATATGGAAATTAAAAAAATTGAATTAAGTGAATTAAAAAATAATTTCATAGTACCTAAAAAAGAAAAACCATTACCACAGTCAGAAAGTGAATGGATGGCGACAAAAGTATTCAGTCTTGAAGCTATAAAAGTTGGTGAAAATGAAATACAATGCGCTTTTTCTCAGGGAGGGCGAGGGAATTCTGTGACTGCAATGGTCGGAGGTCTTCCGCGAGATCCGTCTCGTCGAGAAAAACTTCCACTTATCAATAAACTCTATGGGAATCTTGCGGTGGAACTTTCACATCGTAGAGAGTCAAGTGTTTTATATAATCAACCAGGAACAGGTAGATCAACAGGAGATTGGGAGAAAGGTACAATTACTACAAGAGCTCATGTTCTTACGGAAGTTTCTAAGTATTTTTATATAAAAGGAGAAGCTTCAAGTTTAGCAATTGTTGGAACGAGTGCCGGTGGTTACATGGCGGTACGAGCGCTTGATGAGTTACAAAAAAATGGAGTAGTAGTTTCTAAGCTTGCTTTGCTCTCTCCTGCAGCATATCCAGAAAGTGTAGAAGAGATTCCTTATGGTGAGAATTTTAGTAATACTATTCGAACTCCATGGGACGTTTCTACTTCTCCAATTTTTCCCTTACTTACGAAATTTGTAAAAGAAGGTGGCTCTGTACTTATTACCTTCTTTGAACATGATGATCCTCCTATACCACGCCATATTCAAGAATATTATAAGTCTTTTGTAAAAGAGTTATCAGATGCTGGAGGTGATATAGAGATTGTAATTATTGAAGGAGTTGCTCATAATTTTAGGAAAATTGGTATAGCAGAAGGTGATAACATAGTAGATAATCAAAGTGTTCGTGTAACAACATCGAAACTGACATCATTCCTCACAAACACTTGATATGCCTATAAGAAAATTTTCAATCCAATATGATGATGTGATTATTAGAGGAGATGCTTATGAATTAGAATCATCTTTGACAGCTAACGACCCAAGGGTGATGTGTCTTCATGGGGGCGGTCTACATGGCAAAGTTAATTTCTTAGCTCTTCAGAAGAATCTTCTTTTAGAAGGCGTGTGTAGTTATTCATTTGATTACAAAGGTCACGGAGAAACACAAGGTTTACTAGCAACTACTTCCCTAGAAGATAAAGTAAAACAAACCGTTTCAGTTCTTGACTCACAAAACATACAAGAACCACTAACGCTACTCGCTTCTAGTATGGGAGGATATATTGCTATTAAAATGACAGAACTGTATAAAGTTAAGAATCTTATCCTCATTGCTCCAGCGGCATATTCCTTGGAGGCTTTTTCTATACCCTTTGGTAAAGAGTTTTCTGAAATTATACGTACGCCATTAAGTTGGCAGCATAGTGATGCATGGGAAGTTCTCAAAAAATATACCGGCAATCTTGTTATCTTCAAGGCAGAACATGATCAAGTTATTCCTGAAGGTCTCATTGAAAAATTATATGAGTCTGCTATATGTGCGGTCACACGAAAAATAATTACCATAGATAAAGCCAATCATTCACTGCTACACTGGCTTAACCAACACACAGTCGATATGCATGTAGTGACTCAAGAAATAATAGACTTACTTATTGATAAAAAAGCAAAAAATAATTAATATATGGATACAATTTATCTAAAAAACTATGTTGTCGTAGCAAAGCATGGCTACTACAAAGAAGAACATGCTAAAGCTCAGCGATTCGTGGTGAGTGTGGCTGCAACATGTAGCATTAAAGATGCAGGAGTGAGCGATGATCTCAAAGAGACCCTTAACTATGAGTTTATCAGAAAATCAGTGCATGATATTTTGATGCAGAGTCCTCACAATCTTATTGAGTCTCTTGCGGAAGAAATTGCAGCTAAAATTTTAACACACAGCAAAGTATCTTCAGTTGAAGTAGATATTTCTAAGCCGGATCTATGGAATGACTGTATACCAGGGGTTGTGATTGTGAGAAAGGCTATATAATAAAGACAAAATCTAGAACTTTCTTTAGTTGTATGATAATCTTGATAAAAGTTTTCCAATAGAATGATATACTACATACTATGATGATTTTCAAAAATCGCATCTTATTGGTAGTAAGTATTATGTGCGCACTTTATGCTGTAAGTGCCTTTCTTTTTCAAGTGCCTCATATTTCTCCTGTCACACTACCACATGGTTCAGCTACATTAATTACAAGCTATGAAAGCTCTTTAACTGATGTTGTACTATTTTTTGAGTTTTCTGAAGATTTGTTTACAGAATCACTTAAGAGTATAAAAAATTATACGTTTGAAGCGACTTTTTTTTCTTACGTACTTTTATTGATAATGGTTATTGATTGGAAGAGAAACTTAGTTATAGAAATTTTTGAAAGAAATATCTCAGTTCATAGTTTGTGGCAAAAAACCACCACGACACTTTAATTTTTTTAGAAAGAAAAGTACTATTTCACTACGTTACTCAATATATTTATTGTATATAGATAACATAATGAAATAGTGTGGTGGCATTATATTACTAGCATTAGTATCGCGATACAATTAACTTATATATTTATGAATTTCAAAAAAACATTTATCATGACAACTGTCATGAGTGCACTTTTAGGAGGAATGGCTGTGTATGCTGAGACTGAAACTCATACAATGAATGGCACTGCTGCCGTAGTCTCATCTTCATCTATAAAGATGCACGAGGAGGCAGGACTATCAGATGCCAAGAAAGCTGAAACAAAGAAAGCCCATGAAGCAAAAAGAGCCGAAATGGAAGCAAAGAAAATGGAAATGAAAAAAGCACGTGATGCAAAAAAAGCCGAAATGGTAGCTAAAAAAGCAGAGATGAAGAAGATGTATGAAGCTAAAAAAGCTAAAAGAGGAACAGCTTCAACTACTCCTATAAAAAGTAATTAATTATTATGTAAGTGGGGTTTAACGAGGAAAAAGTATATCAAAAGCGACGCCGTAGGCGTCGCTTTTGGTATACTGTTCTCTGTATGCTTCATCCATATTGCAAGTATGTGTCTACTATTACTAATGTGTCTGATCTGGACAAGGTCTATCATGATCTTCATTACGGTATTCGTATTGAAGATGACAATGAACTCTTTTGTCGGCTTGTGATGGAGATCAATCAGGCTGGACTTTCATGGCACACCATTCTTGTGAAGGAGAAGAATTTTAGGAAAGCGTATCACAACTTTAATATTAAAAAAGTTGCTAAGTATGGTGAAAAAGATTTTGCACGACTAATGGGTGACCCGGGAATTATACGAAATAGACTTAAAATAAATGCGGCAATATATAACGCACAAAAGTTACTTGAGATTCAAAAAGAATATGGAAGTTTCAGAAAGTGCCTTGATGTAAAAGAAGAAGAATTAGGACAAAATAAAAATCTTTGGCTTAAAGAATTCAAGAAGAATTTTAAATTTGTAGGAGGGGAGATAGTGGGAGAATTTTTGATGAGTATAGATATGCTTCCAGGAAGCCATGATAAGGAGTGCGAAAGAAGAAAGTAACGGGTTATGGGTGATTAGTAATTGGTTCATACTTCATACTGGTCTTTATTTACTAATAACCGATAACTAATTACTAATAACTTTCTGTGTTAGAATATACAATCATGACCACAAAAACACTTACACTTAGTATTAAAGACTTTGCTTGGGTAAAAATGACACCAGCAATGATGAAAAAGCAGGCGGACGCTTATATCGCCCACAAGAAGAAAGTCTACACTGAAATCAAGAAAATTCTCCCTGAGAATCGTACATTTTTAAATACGCTCTACGCACTTGAGCGATGTGATGACTCCTTTGATAATTTCTTCAGTAAAATGGGATTACTTTCTGAAGTATCTCCGAAAAAAGAGTTGCGTGACGCAGCGCACCAGATAGCTACAGAAATGTCTCAAAAGCTTGTCGATATCGAGTATGATAGAGATCTTTTTATTTCACTCTGTGAATACTATGAAGGGAATTTTTCTGATGAAAAGAAGACACTGCGAAAAGAAGATATTAAATTACTTGAAGAAACTATTCGTGAGTACAAGCGTATGGGATTTGATTTACCAACTGAAAAGCAGAAGAAGCTCAAGCTATTGATGAAAAAAACAGGGAAGCTTTCAATTTCATTCCGTCAGAATATTAATGACTACCAAGATTATATTCTCTGTACACAAGAAGAGCTCGCCGGATTATCTGAACGATTTATTTCTACTCTTCTAAAAAATGAAAAAGGGAAGTATATTGTCACACTTCAGTATCCACATATCGGTCCATTTATGGGAGAAGCGAAGAACAGAGGGAAGCGTGAAGAGCTCGCACTCAAGAATCTCAAGAAAGGTGGTGTTAAAAATCTAAAGATAATTGAAGAGCTAGTAATGTTACGTCACCAGATTGCTACTATCTTAGGATATAAGCACCATGCAGATTTTAGAACAGAAAATAGAATGGCAAAGAGTGCTAAGATGGCTGAAGATTTTCAGAACTCACTTTTAAAGACTCTTAGCCCACTCGCAAAGAAAGATGTTGCGACACTACAATTTCACGGGAAGACTCTTGGTATTAAGAAGCTCGAGCACTATGACATAGGATATATAGCAACTGATCTTAAGAAAAAGAATTTTGATCTTGATCCAGAAACAGTCAGATCATACTTCCCGCTTGAGCATGTGAAGACTGAGCTCTTTACATTGTGTGAAAATCTATTTGGTATTGTCATTGCAGAATATCCGATGCCGCTTTGGCACAATGATGTAAAGATGTATCAGATTAATAATACAGACGGCACTATTGTTGGATATTTTGCGATGGATCTATTCCCACGTGATGGGAAGTTCGGTCACGCGGCGATGTTCGACGTTGTTGTATCTCACGAGCACGGATATAAGACTGAGGAATACTTTGCACCGTTTTCTAGTATGGTGTGTAATTTTCCTACCCCAACGAAAAAAGTACCTTCACTACTTTCTGTTGGCGAAGTAGAGACGCTCTTCCATGAGTTCGGACATCTTCTTCATATGACACTTACTCGTGCAAGGTTAGAGTCACAAGCAGGTGCAAATGTTGCGTGGGACTTTGTGGAGACACCTTCACAAATCATGGAGAACTGGGTATGGGATAAAGATGTGATGAAGAAGCTTTCACGACATTTTGAAACAGGGAAGCATATGGACGAGAAAATGATTGATCGTATCATTAAGGGTAAGACTTTCCAGAGTGCGTACTTCTATACTCGTCAGCTTGTACAAGGGAAGCTCGACCTTGATTTACACACTGGTAAAGTAAAAGACGCACGCGCTGCATATCGTAAAATGAACAAGTTTTACTTTAATATTGAGCTTCCAGAAAAGGAAACACTCTTCCCAGCAGGCTTTGGTCATCTTGTTGGGTATGATGCAGGGTACTACTCGTACTTATGGGCACTTGTCTACGCGTGTGATGCATTCGAATCTTTCAAGATCAAAGGCAATAAAAATGTAATGACTAATACCGAAGTAGGCATGAAGTGGCGCCACGAAGTCCTTGAAAAAGGGTCAAGTGAAGACGAAATGAAACTCATCAAAAATTTCCTAGGACGTGCACCAAATCAGAAGGCGTTTTTGAAGGAGGTGATTGGGAAATAGAATTTCAAGTTTACTTATAAAATATGTTAAACACAATTAAGAATACTAACAAGAAGGTATCTTTATTTATTTTTTTGCTTTATCAATTTCGAGCATATTCCAATATTTTTTACAAAGAACTCTTTTTTATAATGATCAGTTTAAAAATCTTCAGTATTACAACTTTCATACAGAGCTAAGCATAATGAAATTAGCCGCTGATATACATTGGACGAGTGTTGGGGTTATTCTTCTTGCTGGGATATTTAACTTTCGAGGTTACCGTAAAGAAATTCTACTTGCAATTGCATTATATGCATTAGTTATTGCTGTTATAGTCCTAAGCTTACTAGTATATGTACTCATAGCGGGAGAGTTCTCATTGTTAAATCTGTAATTTCTTTGTTAGAGTTTTTGCTTATTTTCTAACCCTCGGTGTATACTTATGACCATGAATCCAGACGAGGTTAAGTACAAAAAAGCTGATATTATTGCGGTATGAATCAAAAAATATTTCATTACTTAAGGCGATATTTGTTGAACAATTAGAAAGGTCAGCAAAAGATTATTTTTAGGCTATATGAACATCCACCTCTTCACTGACTATCTCTCTATCTTTGTGGGGATGCAGCTCTATTTTTTCTTGAACAAGAAGTCAAGTTTAGATTCTGATAAAAAAATCTGGTATATTCTCGGTGCGCTTATTGGCGCATTACTTGGTTCACGATTACTTGCTGCACTTGAAGATCCATACCTATTCTTTCATCCACCGACGTGGCTGTACTATTATGTGAACAAAACAATCATCGGAGGAATTGCAGGAGGAATACTGGGCATAGAGATTGCAAAGAAATTCTTGGGAATAAAAACAAACACTGGAGATCAGGTGGTTGTGCCACTGATGGTTGCTATTATTATTGGACGTATTGGATGTCAGCTTACTGGAGTTGCTGACGGTACAATTGGAGTACCATGTGACTATCTGTGGTGTTTTAAGCAAGGGGATGAATTTAGTCGTCATCCGATACCTCTGTATGAAATAGTTGAGATCACACTTCTTCTGCCGTTATTGTATCACTGGATGCGTATTAAAAAGTTCAAAGAAGGTTTTGTTTTTAGACTTTTTATTATTATTTATTTTGGAACAAGATTTTTCTTCGAGTTCTTAAAGGAAACTCATTCAGTCATATTAGGACTTTCTGCTATTCAAGTAACATGCCTTCTGGTTGTTATTTACTACATCTTTGATAGTATTAAACGTGGATTGTACAAACCTAACCTAAACTAGAAAGAGGTGTCAAATGGAAGCACTAGAAACGTCACTGCCACATTCGAAAGAAGTTGTGGTGAGTGAGGGGGTGTGTTGCGCTAATACGCTCACACTTGACCACTTCTGTGGCAATGGAAAACGCATCGGGGATACAACGTCACGCTGTAATACCTGCGGATCTGAATGTCGTGGTGAGATAATGCAATCAAATGATACGCCACCACGTGTGTATATGGTGAAGCATTGTCCAGTTTATGGCAGAACGAGCTCACGTCTCTCAAGTGATGCTGTTTTTTATCACACAAAGAAAGCAGGGCAAGCGTGTGGCTGTGGACCCGGTGGCTGTGCACCGACTGCTCTTGGTGAAAATGCGGCGACCTCATCCCAGTTGCACACCTGCACGTTAGTTGTCGAGATCGTGTACGACTGTAACTTAGCATGTCCGACATGTTATGCGGACAGTCCACATTCGAAAAAT
>JAYUCW010000121.1:0-2893 GCA_043740125.1 Minisyncoccota bacterium | reverse complement strand
ATACGTTGACTCGTATTGTGAGTAGTGCTAGAATGTCTATATGAGCAATTATAATAAGCTCTACAAATTTATGAAACATTCAACAAAAATAAGTTTTAAAATACATAACGATATTAGTGAATTAGGAGAAAAGACTTACTCACTAACTTTTGACGAAATGATAGCAAAGTTCGGAGATAACCCAGTGATGTATACGTTTATTAACGAGGCTCAGAACTACGCTAACGCAGAAAACTTAAACGAAGAAGAAATGGTAGATAATAAATAATTATATGCAAAACACATTACATAAAGCTTTAGCAAAAGCACAGTCAGAATTTCCTTTAGTAAAGAAAGAAGATTCAAACCCATTTTTCAAAAGTAAATATGCAGGACTACCAGCTGTTCTTGAGGTAGCTTTGCCTGTACTTCACAAGAATGGGCTATATCTATCACAAGCCCCTATTTCAGAAGGGGAGAGAATCGGGGTAAAAACAACAATCACTCACGCCGAAAGTGGGGACAGTATTGAAAGTTCTTTTACTGTTGCTTTGACCAAGAATGACCCCCAAGGTGCAGGATCCGCACTTACTTACACAAAACGTTATGCCATAGTCTCAATTTTATCACTTAACGTAGACGAAGATGACGATGGGAACCTTGCCACTAACTTAAAAGCACCAAAACCATTAACAAAGCAGGACATTTCACCAAGGGGGGATATGGCCACCTTATCTTATGAGAACGGAATTAACAATGGAGATATAGACTACTAATATGAAACTAAAAAACTTAACACTCTTTAAACGAGAAGCAAAAACACCAAATCAACCATCACATGACATTATCGCAAGTGATGATAAGTATGAGAACAAGACAACTGTGGGGGCAATGTGGTTAAAAGTAGCACAAGACAAGAATTTGACAGACTACAAGTTTCTATCTGGGTCACTGTCAAAAACCAGAACAGGAACAGACGGAAAAGAATACCAAGGGTATGTTCTTATAACAGAGAAGGAATGGGATGAGTATCAGTCACTTAAAGGAGTGGCAAAGGTCGAAGTTGGAGGATTTAATGGAGAAGTAAAAGACTGGCCACAGATAGATTTTTAACCACGCACATTCTGCCATGTAGTTATACAAAGAAAAATATCTTTGACTACTGCTCCGAATGTGCCTTAATCGACTGGCGACAGTCACCATTCTATGAAAACTAAAGAAACAGCATTTGCAGAAATTCAAAAGCGTTTACTTAAAGAAAAAGTTATAGACAATTACTATTGCATCGACAAAAGATTAACAACAAGATTAAGTGATGCAATATTTAAGTTAAGAAATGAAGGATGGAACATAGAAACAGTTAGAGGTCACGAGATGCCTAACTGGACATTAAAAAATAAAAAGAATACTTACTATAAATTAATATGAAAATAAAATCAGAGTTTACAAAGAAAGAAGTTGACTTCCAAAATAAACTTAATGAACTATTTAAAAAACACGGTAAGTGGGAAATAAATTAAAATATATGAGATTTGAAATTTCAAATGTAGACGAGAAGATAGTAAAAAGAATCAAGAAGTGGTGTATAGAAAACAACAAGAAACATGGCGATTGGGCACGAATAGCGATAGACTCATTAACAAGTAAATTAAAATAGTATGCATATAGAAATACCCTTAGTAAAAGGTTACAGTGTAGTAGTCAACGTGTTGTATAAAAGGTTATCTCGTAACAACTTTGACATCTTTTTGGTTGGCTTTACTGGAGAAGAAAAGTTATCCACATAATTAATTTGACTCGTAGTTACCGTAGTTATATACTATATACAGAGCAGTAAGAAGCTCTACAAATATGAAAAAATATTCACATAGTAGACAGTATGGTAACCGTGTAACAAACCCTTATACAATTATATTCTCAACAGCAATATTTTGTATCTGGTTAATAAGTGGTAACGACTACGAAGATACTTATGTGGCAGAGAAGAAGACCGAAGTGTTTATGCAAGCTGTAGTGGTAGATCACCCACAAGATGAAAGTATCGAGACTAAGATACGTCACTATTTTCCTCGGAACGGGAAAACGATGATCGCTGTAGCACACGCAGAGTCAGGTATGAGTATGAAAGCAAAAAATTATAACTGCTACTACTCAGAAGGCAAAGCAACTACTACAAGAATCATAGGAGGTAGTAAAGCTTGTAAGGTAGAAGACAGAGGTATGGCATGGTCAGTTGACTGTTTTGCCCTCCAGCGTAATTACATAGGAAAAGAGTGCCCGAAAGGGGTAACAGTTGATGAACACTTAAAAGAAGTAGCAGACTTATCAAGAGTACAAGGGCTACACGCTTGGACAGTTTACAGAACAGGGGCTTATAAAAAATATCTAGCACAACAATAATATGAAGTATGTAAATATATCTGTACCAATAACAGGCAATATAACACCGTATGAGATACACAGAGCGATAGCTAACCGTGAAGAGTATCTTAAAGGTATGCCAAGTGTCATACCAAAAATAGTTAATCAAAAAGCCGATGTTAAACTAAAAGAAGGAGCGGGCCTTTACACATTTATTCGAGGTTGTCTTCCATAAAAACAATGACAAAAACATCAACCAAACGAAAAGCAATTAGTAAGAAAGTTATCGGTAACACAAACGCCGCTAGTGGATCAGTAGACATTGTGATAAGTAAGCAGGTGTCCAGCAAAGAAGAACCTATTCACCTACGTGGTGGAGAGTTCCACTGGAACTTCGATAAGAAACCTATGCAACTAGTAGACAAAATAACGTGGGTACTCACAGCAGTGAATGTAGCAATCTTTGTAACATTACTAATTAAAAATACAAACTAAAAAACATGAAAACAATTACAATAAACAGTGAGGTATACGTATTAGAAAAGGATGTTAA
>JAYUCW010000120.1:0-17660 GCA_043740125.1 Minisyncoccota bacterium | reverse complement strand
AAGAAAATTCATGTTTAACACCATCAATAGAAAGTGCTGTTATAGATGCTCCAGGAATCGAAGAAAGAATAATACGACGAAGTGAATTACCTAGTGTGTGTCCATATCCAGGAAAAAGTCCATCGATTTCATAAATGCCAGATACGGCATCCTCTTTAACAATTCTTGGCTTTGATGGCAAAATGATAGAATGTGAAGACATATAGAATGTAGGTATCCTTAAGGTTAATAGAAGCTAATAGTGAGACACTTTGCACTTTATAAAGTAAAGTTGCTTTATTCTAACCCGAAATTCCAAAATATGCAAGTGTATAATAGTGGATACAGACTGTAGGCTTTAGGACTGTAGCTAAAGTTATAGGTTAGCGACACCTGAATTCTGATACGTTTTGTATAAGTTTAAAGCCTACAATCTAAAATCTGTTATCTTGAATAATATTCAAGAACTTTTTGGGTGTCGAACATTCCGTCCACTTCTCGTACCTCTGCTTTAACTTGTACAGCAAAAGTTTTTGGATCAATTGTCATGATATAGTTCGGTACAGCTTTTGTTAACTTCTCTTGTAAATCAGTGAAAAGTTTTGTAGACTTACTACCCTCACGGATAGCAACAGTGTCTCCAATTTTTGCCTGATATGAAGCTATGTTAATACGACGACCGTTAACAATAATATGGCCGTGAGATACTATCTGACGAGCGAGTGCTCTGGTATTGGCAAAACCAGCACGAAACACAATATTATCAAGACGGCTTTCGAGTTGACGAAGAAGTTTAAGTGCTGGGGTTGCTGACCCCTCTCCTGTCTCATGAGATTCAGTTGCTCTCTTTACATACATAGAGAACTGCTTCTCCATAAGGCCATAGGTATGACGCATTTTTTGTTTAGCCCGAAGTTGTTCTCCATATTCAGAAACATTAGAACGATGCTTTCGTTCACTATCTAATTTTCCTGGAGCATATGGGCGCTTCTTAAAAGCACACTTCTCTCTCCCACAAAGGGATTCGCCTAGACGGCGGCACGTTTTACAGGTGATTCTACTCATAAATGTTATATATGACGCGGCTTACGAGGCTTTGGACCATTGTGTGGAACCGGCGTCTTGTCAATAATAGAAACAATATCTGTACCAAAGGTAGAAAATCCTCTAATGGCACTTTCACGTCCGGAACCAACCCCTTTAACAATAACGTCAACTGTTTTGATACCAAACTGCTGGGCTTTTTCACCAATAAGCTCTCCAATTTTTGAAGCAGCAAAAGGTGTACCTTTCTTAGCACCTTTAAATCCAAGAGCACCAGAGGAAGACCAGGCAATAATATTGCCAGACTTATCCGCGAGTGAAAGACGAGTGTTATTGTAAGAAGACTCTACAAAGAGTGTCCCTTCGATAATTTTCTTCTTAATTGCTTTTGCAAGTGAGCGTGCCTTAAGAGCACTATCAACTCCTGAGCTATTCTTTTTTACGATACGTTTCTTTCCCATATGTTTGTATAATTATTCTTTAGATCTTGTTTTTATGTCTTCTCAGTCTTACGGCGACCACTTCCCATCGTACGACGAACGTTACCACGAACAGTTCGACTATTAGTTTTTGTACGTTGCCCTCGAGCTGGTAAATGTTTTATGTGACGGATACCTCGGTATGCTTTTATATCTTTAAGACGCTTAATGTTTTGTTGTGTCTCTCGCTTAAGATCACCTTCTGTTTTAAAAAGTTCAATTTCGCGACGAATAAGATTTTCCTGATCAGGAGTAAGTTCAGTTGTTTTCATTCCCATATCAAGACCAAGCTTCTTGATAATAGTCATCGCACGAGGTCGCCCAACCCCATATACTGCTGTTAAAGCAATTTCGAGTCTTTTATTTTCTGGAAGATTAATACCTGAGATACGCATAGGGATAGTGGTTAGATTTTTAGCCGTGAGACTTTTAGATAATTCAAATACTTAAAAAATTTATTTAGCCTTGAGATTGCTTGTGCTTAGGATTCTCACAAATGACACGAAGAACACCTCCTCTTTTGAGCATTTGGCACTTGGAACAAATTGTCTTGACAGATGATCTTACTTTCATGAGAAATGTGGCTTAAATTATACTATATCTTGATAAATAATGCAAATTGAAAGAAGATGACAGACGTCAGACTAACAGATAACAGACTTTTAATAACATGAAACCTTCTGTGATCTGTTGTCTGACAGTCTGTTGTCTTTTCTAAAGTCTCTTAATAATCCTCCCCTTGCCTCCATACGGGTCTATTTGAACAAGTACCTTATCTCCTACAAGCACTTTAATCTTGTGAACACGCATGCGACCACCTAAGTAAGAAATTAGAACTTTACCGTTAGAGGATTCAATTCGAAAAAGAGTACTTGGGAGTGCTTCGATCACTCGACCTTCTAAAGTTTCGATTGCTTCTTCGTTATTATTTTCAGTATCATCCATAGGTAAGAGGAGTTCAGTGTAGCAGAGTCTGTAGTTATAATCAACGCTTAGGCAAAGATTCATTAATAATTAACTTTGTAAGTTCACTTGGAAAATGAGATAGCCACAGTGGTGAGAAGCTAATTTCTGCACTATTAATAGAATTAATATTCTTCATAAGAGGTTTGAACTCGTCACGCTTTTTTCCTTTAACCATTTCTTTTATTGCATCAGTATCACTTTCCCAAACTACTTTAGTCTTCCCTTCTATAAGAATAGGGATCGTACTTGTTCCCATAATATGATCAGATTGTTTTCGGGTAAAGGTAAGTGTATCTGTGTACAAAAGTCGAACAGGTGCACCATCATAATCTCCAAGATTTTTAGCAATTGCTTCTGCTAATCTACTACCATTACCTAGCATAACACTTCCTGTACCTGTTACTTTATATATGCCCGTCTGCCCGCTAAGAATTTCCGCTTCATTATCTTCGTAGGTTATTTCAGCAGCATTATAAAGTGGAATAGATCCTTCTTTTTTTATAGAGGTAAGTTGGTTTTTGATTTCTTTTGCAAGTTCAATAGCGAGTGAATCTTTTGCAGCATTTAAGTCAGACAAAGAAACAGTTGAGGCAGTTCCCGAAGAGCCGCCACTGATAGCTCCTTTAGATTTTGCATAAAATGTTGTTTCTCGTGGTGAACCTTTAAACCCAGGAATTGAAAATGTTGTTGCCGTGATATTATATCCAGCTCCACTACTATCAGCATAAACAGTTACCTCAAGAGAACCTGGAACTGTTCCGTTTTTACCTGGAATTTCTACAGATTGATTAATACGATATATTTTACCCGAAGTAGACTCAAAACGAGTATTTTTTATAAGTTTTTGAGGTGTACTGTCAAAATTATTATAAATAATTATTCTACCACTTGCTTTTGCTTCAACTTTTTTAGTCTCAGAAAGTGAAAGCGTTTTTGATTTTGCAAGAGATATTGACTGAACCGTAAAAGGCACACCGCTTGGATCTGCTCCATCCTTAGAAAAAACAATTACTTTACCGATATCATTCACATCTTTATACTTAGGAACTATAGTAATAGTAGCACTATCAAAAACGTATGTGTAAAGAGCTACCCCAGTGACAGCTAGAAGTACTAGAAGTATAAATAGTATTGTACTTAGTGAACTTTTTTTGCGCTGAACTCTTGTTCTTTGGTCTGTTCGATGTGCATTTCTTTGTAAAGAAATATTTTCATCTTCTTCATACAGTTCATCATCACGTTTCCGTGGGTACATATCCATATCATCAACGTCACGCCTAGACTTTTTTACTGGAATCTGTACTGGCTCACCATCTTCATAGTCATCACGCCTATAACGTGCAGCTTCAAACTGCTCCACGCGTGATTGGAGATCATTGCTAGACCTTGAACGAGTGTATGGTTTGCGAATGTCTTGCATAAGAAAGAGGAACGTCTTGTATACCCTCTAGTGTAACACTGATAGCAACTCCGTTAGTAAAGAACTGTGTATAAGATGCGTCTTCAAGTGTCTCTCCTATCCATGTGTGATAGCGAGGCGCTATTAATTTAAATTCTGTTGGAATTCTATCGTGAAGAGAAATGAATTCAAGAGTATATAAAACACCATCCATAAATTTTGAACCTGCGATAACATTCATCCCTTCTGCTTCAATGTGCTTATATCCAACAGGATGAATGTGGGAAACAATAACATGACCCTCGACGAGATAATTAATCAGCGTAGATGTATCACCAACTGCAATAGAGAGAAATGGAGATGAGGGGTTCATGATAATCAGTTTATAGTGTTTAGTGGTTAGTTACTAGTGAGATACACACATGAATAGCTTTTAGCCTTTAGCTATTAGCTTGTAGCCTTAAATACAGGAACTAACTCAGACTTTTCAAAAGATAATTCCATCCGGGTTGCCATATAAAATGGCTAGATGTTAGTTGTTCTAAAGAAATTCTATTAATAAGATTATCAAGACCATACTGAGTAGCCCTATGACCAATAATCATGACTTTTTTTTCATCATAATTTTTTAATAGATCTTCAAGGAATTCTTTTATCCGTTGTGTCGTCTCTTCATAACTTTCACCATGAGGGAATGGTTTAGAGATTCTTGTCGGTTTTTCTTTATCAACTATTTCGGACGGACTTTGAGTAAAATCACCGTAGTTACATTCTCGTAGCCTTATATCTTGTACAATTTTAAACTTATTCCCGAATGCTATTTCAGCACTCTTGTAAGCACGTTGTAAGTCAGAACAGAAAATTGCATCAAAATGTCCATCATGATATCGTTCACCCATTTCCTTAGACTGCTCTACTCCTAGTGGAGATAATTCAATGTCATTGTGACCTGATGATAACTTAGCTTCGTTATCAAATGTCGTACCGTGTGCTTCAAATATTATTTCTACTGACATATATATTTTTGTGAGTGATTTTAAAGCTAATAGCTACAAGCTAAGGGCTATTTACTGAAGTACAGCTTTGATACGGCGGACACCGGATGAGACCGCTTCTTCTTTTACAATTTTGAAAACATCTTCAAGTACGGTTCCATTTGGACCAAGTGAAGTTGCAAGTTCACATGTGTTGGTTACATGCGGCCCACCACAGAACTCCATTGAGAAGAGGTTGTAATCTCCACGGTTCTTCCCAGAACCTATTCTATAGATACTCACTACGTCCCCATACTTGTCTCCAAAGAGTCCGATCGCACCCCGAGCGCGAGCTTCTTCCATAGATACTTCTTCACGAACAACAGGAAGTGCTTCTTTGATGCGAGCGTTAATAATATCTTCGACCTGTTTCTTTTCTTCATCGGTCATTTTTCTTTCGAATGAAAAGTCGAAACGTAGTCGCTCAGGTGTGATGTTGGATCCTTTCTGCTCCACACTCTCACCCAACACTTCACGAAGTGCCTGATGGAGCATGTGAGTTGCAGTGTGATACTTCGTTTCCATTTCTCCGTCTCCTCCAAGACCACCTTTAAACTTCCCAGCAGATGCTGTGCGAGATTGATTTGAGTGCTCATCCTTTAATTTTTTAAACTCTTCAAGATTTATAAAAATATTCTTTTCTTTACATAACTCAGCTGTTAGCTCTACTGGGAAACCATAATTCTGAAGTAAATTAAAAGCAACTTGTGCAGGTAAAATCTTGCCACCATCATAAGGAAGATTAGAATCATAATTTACTTCAGGGTCATCATAAAGAATTGGTCTAATAGCTTTTTCAAACTCTTTCATTCCTGTCTCTAGAGTTGCACGAAACTTTTTCTCTTCTTTATCAAGCTCACTAATTATTATCAAATTTTTTTCAGCAAGATTTTGATATTGTCCTCTGTATGTAGATATAAAACTATCAGCAAAGGTAGCTGTAAAGACATCATTAATTCCAATATTATTTGCAAACCTTACTGCACGTCGTATAAGCCGACGTACAAAATACATTTGATCTTTATTCCCAGGAAGAACACCGTCTCCAATAAGAAAAACAGCGGACCGAATGTGATCAAGTATCACTCTCATTGCATATGTAGTTTTTTCATCATGTCCATAACTTTTTCCAGACAATAAAGTTAAAGCATTTTTCGGTTGTTCAAACACGTCGATATTAAAAATATCTGGGTCATTTCGTAGTGCTGCAGCATAGCGTTCAAGACCACTCCCATGATCCACATTCATCTGAGGAAGTTCTTCGAAGCTGCCTCCCACTTTCTTGTACTGCATGAACACATTATTCCCAATCTCAAGGAATCGTCCACAGTCACAATTCACATGACACGGCACAGATGCCCACTGACTATTCTCGTGAACTTTCTTCTCATTAGTCGGATCAAAATCATAAAACATCTCAGAATCTGGCCCGCCTGGCTCTCCTTCAGGCATATTCGCAGGAACCCCTGAACGACTCCACCAATTCTTCTTTTCGTTATAATAAAAAATTCTCTCACCGACTTTCATGCCGGCTTCTGGATTCTCACCGATGAGCGCGTCAATGTCCTTCGCTGCAAAGAGTCTCTGCCACAATTCTGCAGAAAATGTATCACGAGGTACACCTAAGTGTTCATTACCCGCGAAGCAGGTGACATACAAGTTTTCAGTTTTTAGTTCCAAGTGTTCAGTTAAGAATTCAAACATCCAACGAATCTCTTCTTCCTTAAAATAATCTCCAAAGGACCAATTCCCAAGCATTTCAAAAAAAGTCGTATGACGATTGTCCCCCACTTCTTCAATATCTTGCGAACGAAACGACTTCTGTGAATCTGCAATTCGGAGCCCAAGTGGATGTGGTTGCCCAAGAAGATACGGTAGCATCGGCTGCATACCAGAACCTGTGAAGAGTGTTGTCGGATCATTCTCCGGCACAAGAGAAGCCGAAGGCACAATAGCATGCCCCTTCTCTTTCATATAGGCCAAAAATTTTGTTCGGATTTCGTTTACCGTTATTATCATTACTTGATTATAGCGAAAAAAGTACATAAAAACAAAAAATGTCTCCTAGGAGACATTTTTAAATGTTGCAAAATAATTCAAGTCATTACAGGAATCAATTTCTTAATTTCATCAATGACTCCAGAAGGAGTACGATACACATCTTCATCCGTAGCACTTTTTATGAATGCTGTAATTCCTTCTTTAGAAAGGTCTCCTACTAAGTAACGATCTCCCGTGTAGACAATAACGTTTTCTTTTCCAAATTTTTTAACAGCAGCCGTGTAGCACTGCTTCCAACCAGTACCATCTGACCACACAAAGTCAAAATGAGTGCTACCATCCAAAACAGACAGAGCTTTTTGTTAACCTGGAACTAGAGTTACCTTGTAACCTTCATCTTCCAAAAGTGACTCACATAACGGACCAAGATATAGATCATCCTCCATAAGAAGAATCTGTCGTTTTTGTGTAATACCTATTGCTACAGATACCTCAATCGGGCAATTTGATTTATGCGCACAAAGATTGGTGACGAGGTCAACACAGTAAGGTGCTTGGCATTGGAAAAATGTCATTTTCAATTCTCCTTTTTCCGCGAAATACGCGTCTGCAACATACTCTACTCTTTTTTAAAACTTTTGCAAAATGAAAAAATAAAACAAAAGCGCGTCAACATGACGCGCTTTAATAACTTTCGTTGTACAATGTCTAACACTAACTTCCATTGATACGTCGTGACCCTGGTGTATCTTCCGCCAAACGATCTGCCAAAGCATCAAGGTCTTTTCCTTCACAGGAGTCACACTGACCTGGAAGAGCAAGAGCAGATGGAATATTTGCTTCTGGATCAAAAAGCTCGCTGCATGACGAGCATTTAATTTGCCTTCGATCCCTCATGCCGGGGAGTGCTGCAAGATACTGTTCGATAAATGTTACCATGGGTTTCTCCATCTTCCGCGACCTACGCGAATCTGCTTTATACTCTACTCTTTTTTAAAACTTTTGCAAAATAAAAAGCGCGAAGTAAGCGCGCTTTTTATCCAGTGGCTACTTTTTTGGGTGGGCTTGTTTGTACTTTTAATACTACCAGGACATCCCGATAGCCTTCCGCTCGTAAATTACTTTCACTAACCACATACTTCACGAGCTCTTCCTTTTCTATAGCTTTAAACACATCCTTATCATGACGATTACACACACGACAACAACGAGAAGTCCATCTAAATGTTTTTTTCTCCTCGTTTGTGTAGAGACATGCAATCATCCCATTACCTCCACATCCTGGTTCCTGACAATCAAGTCTTGCCATAATGTTCTCCTTGTGTAGTTGGTACTCCTTACAAAAGTGTATCAGACAAAACAAAAAGGATACTGTGTATGGTATTGTATCTTTTTTATAAAAGAAAGAATAAATGTACAGATAAACAAATTAAAGACTAAAATTCTCTCTATAAAAAAGAGACCCACCCAGTCTCGCGACGCCGCGAAACATGAATGAGTCTTGAACCAACAATCTTTGGCAACTGCAATCGTTGGACTATAATTATAGCACAAAAAAATATAATTTGTCAAGAAAATTACTAGACAATACTGATAAAAGATGTAGAATACAATTGGAACATAAGCTTTTGTTATTTTTTCATTTCGAAAGGAATTATATGGCAACTTTTATAGTTTTTACGCTTATTGCTCTTATTGCTGGTACCGCAGTCTATCTAGCAGTGACTTCACTTACTCAAACAACAGCCTTCAGAGTTGTCCATTTAATAGCTGCAATCATCTTATTCTTTATTGCAATAATCCCAACTGGTTATTTCCATAAATAACAGTGCCAAAGAAAGACTCTACAAATGCATAATTTGTAGAGTCATTTTTGTATAGATAATTTGACTAAATGTAAAAAGAGATTATTTGGAAAATATAGAATAAGGAAGTGGGCTAGTTAGGTACATCTTACGCCTCATACGAGTCCAATGAGGCTAGACGTGATTGAATTTAAAATTTAAAAAAAGTCCCTAGGGCTATTTTTTAAATCTTAAACTCAATCGTATCCCCGTCCTTCACAATGTATTCCTTCCCTTCCGTTCGTAGAAGTCCCTTTTCTTTCGCAGCTGCAAAACTACCTGATGCGACGAGGTCGGTACACGCCACAACTTCTGCACGAATGAACTTAGACTCGAAGTCGGTATGGATAGCTGCAGCTGCACGCGGCGCAGTACTTCCTTTCTTGATAGTCCATGCTCTCGTCTCCATCTCCCCTGTTGTGAGATACGTATCAAGACCGAGAAGATCATAGCCTGCTTTAATAAGACCATCTACTCCACTATCATGTGCACCCAACTCTTTACGCATCTCATCACGCTCAGTTCCTTCGAAGTCCTTCAGCTCATCTTCGATCTTCGCATCAACAACAACATAATGAAATTTATTTTGCTTAAAATAATTTGTTAGCTTGGTGAATCTCTCGTCATTCATCTCATCCAAATTTTTCCCCCCTGACTGTTTGTTGAGCACATAGAGAAATGGCTTCATGGTGATGAGATGAAGTTCTTTTACGAGTTTTGCTTCTTCTTCGTTAAGCACAACTGAATTAGCAAGCTTCTCAGCGTGAAGTGTGGCCTTTAATTGTTCGAGAAGAGCTTGTAATTTAATTGCATCTTTGTCACCTCGCTTTACATCTCGTCCAATTGTCTGAATACGCTTCTCTACGGTCTGCATATCAGCTAGGATAAGCTCCATATTTATAATCTCAATATCACGAAGCGGGTCCACTGTTCCTTCTACATGGATAAGATCAGCGTTCTCATAGATACGTACAACTTCAGCTATTGCATCTGTCTCACGGATATGTGAGAGGAACTGGTTACCAAGTCCTTGCCCCTCTGACGCACCCTTCACAAGTCCTGCGATATCCACGAATTCTACAACAGCGGGAATTATTTTTTTAGAGTTAGAAATTTTAGAAAGCTGCTCGAGACGAACATCAGGCACAGGCACAATACCAACTGACGGATCAATTGTACAAAATGGATAGTTATCCGCAGGAACTGACTTCTTCGTAAGCGCGTTAAAAAGAGTGGATTTACCAACATTAGGAAGGCCGACGATTGCGATAGATAGGCTCATAGTGGGGTAGCTTTTGGCCATTAGCCTGTAGCTAGTAGCAAATACAATTCAATAATGCCTTGTATTCTAACATAAATTGACAATGCTTTCCAGTATGATATCGTATAAATAAATCCTCGCAGTCGCTTGGCATTGTTTTTTAAAAAATGGAGATAATCATGGAAGAATATACCGACAGTCCTGATCCAGGAAAATACGAACCAAATTTTTTCTTCAGACATCTTGGCATCATAGTCATGCTTATTTTTGGCTTTATTTTCTGCGTCGCACTTAGCAGACTACCTTACTTTCCACCAGTTGTGGCTATCTGTTATATTATTATTGGCTGTATTTTGAGCATCTATCTTGGTGACATTATAAACAACCGCAGAGTATGGGAGCGTCGTCAAAAAATGTATTCCCAATCAACCATCCTCCGATAGCATTGGAGGATATACTGGGAATAACCAAATTTGTAAATTCCCGAGAATACTCGGGAATTTTTATATTATGCTACGAAAATTTCGTCCACTAACTCCTGTATACCAATCTTTTTTTCTGAAGAGAATTGAAAGAGTTTATGATCTCCTGTTGTTTTTTCTATCTCACGAATATTTTTATAAAAATCTGATTGCTTTATTTTATCTACCTTACTGAGTGCCACAATAATATCTTTACCATGTTCTTTAAGATCATTGTACATTTTTATATCCTTATCTGTCATGCCAACGTTAATATCAATAATAAGTACAACTTTTTTCTGGGTCCACACATCATTAAAAAGATATGAGTTAATCAGATTGCTCAATTCACTTCGTTTTGTATTTGACACTTTGGCAAATCCGTATCCCGGAAGATCAACAAAATAGACTGAGTTGTTAATGAGGAAAAAATTAATCTCTTGAGTGCGTCCCGCAGTAGAACTAATTCTGGATAGTTTAGTCTTTGTAAGAGCGTTAATAAGACTGGACTTACCAACATTAGATCTTCCAATAAAGGCAATCTGAGGAATCCCATCATTCATGATCGTATCATCTTGTACTATTCCTTTAACAAACTTGGTAGATTCTATATTCATAGAGATCATACTACCAGATACCTCGTAATATAGCGATGAGACTAAGCAAGTATTATAAGTCAATAATTCTTATCAATTCTTATTTATTTAAATATGTGATACTTAGTTGAAGTATTGTCGCAAAAGAAACCCAGAGGAAATAAGGAATCTGCATATAAGCAACCCATTTCACATGTGGATATATTGCAATCATGGCCCAGATGAGCGTCATAAGTATGAGAATAATATCAAGAGATGCTAGAAAGTTATTTTTCAAACCAAACTGCAATGGCGTAAAAGCAAAGTTACATGCTAGATTCAGTATAAATGGAAGCGCTACGACAAATGCAATCTGCTTTTGATACAAAAGTACAAATACTTTTCCAAAAGAAATCGCAATCATAACATATAAAAGACTCCACACAGGTCCAAATAACCACGATGGTGGTGCCCATGTTGGCTTAAGTAATTGTGAGTACCAATTGTAAGTATTCATGTTTTTAGTATACAGTAGAATTATATATAATTTAATGAAGTACGAGCCAAAATGATAGATAAAATGTAAAAGTAAGGATTGATCTCATATGTATAAATAATTATGCAACCTTACCAAGATACGGAATACTCAATCTGATTCTTTTTGCATGTATAACATTCTTAATACTTGCCCTATCTTCATGTGGGACAAAGGAAGCGCCTTTAAAAAGAGAATTGATTTCTTTATACGTAGAGATTTGTTTTGATTTTTTGTAAGCTTTTCGTGCCTTCTCAAATTCTACAGCTTTCGCAACACGCACGGTAAAAGATACTCCTATTTCTTTTTTAAGATCTTTAAGAATGCTCTGTACGAGTTCAGCGTATGACATCTTAAAAAATGTACGTAATCCAGTGAGTTCTGCAAAGCATTCGTTAGGGGCAATCTCTACAGCTTCTGGAGTGTAGCGTCTGATGATAGCGTACATACGACGGCTGTAGTTAATGTGTGATGTTTTTTCTCCATGTGCAAAAATATGGATGATTGCTCGAGAAGGATTTTTTTGTGTGATTGGGGTAGTCATAGGGGTAGTTGTTAGTTACTAGTAGTTAGTGGTTAGTTTTTAGTGGATGCAAATTCTGTTGTGCAGTAGGACTTTCAGATTTGAATGAGATCCGCGAAGAAGCGATGATTTTCAGGGAGACGTACGAGTAGTACGTTGAGATGAAAATCTGAAGCTTCGACAATGGAGATCTTTAAATCTGGAAGTTCTAGCGGTACTTGCGGATGACGGCTTTTAATACTGCTTCTATTTTTAACTTGTTTGGATTAGGGTATATTTTTTTGAATGCTTTGTTTGCCGGAACGAGGACTGGTTTACCATTTTCTGTTTCTAGATACTTGAGAGTATATTCGTTATCTACGAGTGCGAGCACGATATCTCCCCTTCTGGCTGTTCTATTCCTTTCTACGAGCACAAGATCACCTTCTAGTATTCCTGCATCTTTCATTGACTCACCTTGCACCTCCAGCATGTATGTACTCTGTTTTCTTTCTATCAGGAAATCATCGAGAGACAGGAGCGAAGTATCGACATCTTCATCTGCTGCTGTCGGGAATCCAGCTTGCACTGTTCCTAACCGCATAACTGTACCTGTTTCTGTGAGCGTAAGCTTGTTGCCGCTCTTCGTTAGGAAGCCTTGCTCGAGTAACTTGTTAACCCTGTAAGCAACGGTGTTCTTCGAGGCAACTCCGAAGAGATTTTTCATCTCTTCGTATGTCGGCATACGATTATTGTCTATAAAAAATTCTGATAATGCTTCTTGTTCTTTCATTTTTAAATGATACTAGAACAAATGTTCTACCGCAATAGAACAGAACTATTTTTGTGTGGATAACTTCTATTTGTATAAATAATAACCAAATCTTAACCGAAGGCAAAAATAAAAAGCCATAAAATAGATTAGATTCTAGGCGTGGGGTGCGAGTGAGGAGACGTACGAGGGAGTACGTTGACGAGCAGAAGAATTCTTGTCCTCTGCCTGCTGGCTTCGGACATCTTCGTCACTCTTCGTTCCTCGAACAACGAAGCTAACTATTTTATGGCTTTTTATTTATTTTGCGAACAACGCTTGTAGTTCCTTCTGATATTTCTTCATCACATCAAGCGCTGCATACATTTCTGGCTTGCCTGACTTTTTAAGTGCTTCAATTTCCTTTGCTATTTTTTCAAAAAGTGCAGGATCTTTTTCAACAGCAGCAGAAAGCATCTCAGCTTGCTCTTTTGGAAGATCTTTAGTGCCACGTTTGATTGCTTGTTTTATGAGGAATTCTTTTATCATGGGGGTAGATTTTAGATGTTAGAGATTAGATAATGTAAAATACAATACCAAAAGCTATTTTGCACTTACGTCATCTTTAATCATGGCGTTAAATTCTGCAAGATTACGTAGATTACTTTCTATTTTTTTACCGTTAAGGAAAAATGTTGGGGTTCCTTGAATACCTAACTTAACACCTTCTCGTAGCTCAGCAAGAATTTTTTCTTCAATTGCTTTACTCTCGATATCACTTGAAAACTTTGCAATATCTAATTTTATTGTCGTAGCATACACCATAATAAACTCACGAGCGTTCAGTGCTCCTCCCCATTCTTCTTGTTTATCGTATAAAATATCATGCATCTCCCAGAACTTTCCTTGAAGAGCTGCAGCTTCTGACGCCTTGGCTGCTAGCAATGCATTCTTATGGATTTGTACAAGTGGGAAATGACGAAATGAGAACTTGAGTGTATTTTTATTATCAACCAATACTTGGCGCACAATTGATTCATATGCTCCACATGCAGGACATTGAAAATCTCCGAATTCTACAAGTGTTACTTTCCCATCTTTTGCGCCACGCACATGGTCGGTTTGTGTCAGAACTACAGGAGTAGTATTTGTTGTTACATCAGACTCACTAGGAACGGTATAAAAATAGTAGCCTAGTAAAAGAATGATAATAATCCCCACAGAACCAAGAAACTTACCTTCAGTTGTTTTAAGGAAGAAATGTGACATTTTTTTCATATGATTCAAATTATAACACAAAAGGTAGGTTGTAGGTGATAGGTTGTAGTTTATAGTAAAAAGCACTTCTAGGGACGTGCTTTACTTGATAATTAATCCACCACCTATTACCTACTACCTACCACCTGAGCCTCAATACACATAAACATCGGAATTTCTTTCCGAGCTTTATCTTCAGCTCGCTTTTTTGGCCCACGTTCACTTTCTTTGTGACTTACCCATTCTTCTAAACGAGTGATGGCAAATCCTGATTTTGAAAGTGCCTTTACATACACCTGAAGTGGACGATGGAATGATGTTGTAAATTTCTTATCTTGTGCACTTCCTGGGGTCATGTCAATTTTTATATGTGACTCTGACATGTATTCATCCACTCTACGATACTGTGTATCATCTTCTTCGTTAAATCCCCACATCGTTTTCCTAGGATTTCTAAAACTTGGATGATTAAGAACAAGCACAAACTTACCTGATGAGGTAAGTACACGTGACGCTTCCGTGACCGTCTTCTGCAAGTTTTCAATATTTTGTAATGCCAAGATACAAACCACAATATCGAAGCTGTTATCTTTTAACATAAAAAGATCATCAGCCGACGCTACGTGATACACGACTTTATGTGACCCTTTTTCTTTGATAGTTTTGCTTTTTTCTTCAGCGATTTTGATCAGTTCTTTACCAAGATCTACTCCTGTAACGAACGCCCCTTTATCTCGAAGCTTCTCAGAAAAAATACCCTGGCCACATGCCATATCAAGAATCTTCACACTTGTCACATCACCGAGAATTCTTTCTACGTTTGGGAAAATAACTTTTGAGTGGTAGGTATCATCCCCGTGCTCAAGATGCTTGTTGTACCAGTCGGCAACTTTACCCCAAGAAGTGTCGGGGGTAGGTTTTAGGTTGTAGGTTTTAGGTTGTAGACTTTTTGATAGAGAAGAAGATGATGAAGTATGAATAAATGGAGTGCGAGATGGGTATGAAGATTTTTTATCGTCAGTTCGAATAGAAGATTTAAATAAAGGGGCAGCTCTTTCTTTATATGGAGGCCTTGCTCCATTTTGTGGGACGCGAGCTGGCTTATTTTCATTTACAGCATAGGGCGCTTTTGGACCAGTTGTACGAAAAGTTTTTTTGGTATCAGAAAAAGTACTAAATGATTTTGTAGATGGTGTACGATTACCAGGGCGACTTGTCCGGTCAGCTGACTCACTAAACTTTGAAAATGACTTTTTTGATGCTGGTTTTTTCATACGAGTTATACATGATAAACATAATTATACCATATATTATAAAAAAGTACAGTTTTTTAAAATAACTTACTTTTATCACTGAGCCAGTTTTCAATATAAACATCTATCTTCCCACGTTTTTTGACACCACTTTCTGCCATGTAGCGAATAGCCCCGAAGATTGGCCGACCAAACCATGGTCTATCATGCACTCCCCCTATACTCCACGCACACCCAACATAGCCACCAGGGTCTCGTCCATCTAACTCATAGGTATCGTTTAGCTTCACCGCAGTCTTCATCGCTTCTTGTGGAGTCCTAGACCACTCAAGAATTTTCTTCGCCCAGTACATACGCATATAACCATGCATCTTACCTGTCGTTACCATTTGCATCTGTGCAGCATTCCACAGCTCGTCATGAGTCTCCCCTTTTTCAAATTGCTCATAGGTATACATATATTCACGAGTATCAGTAGATGCTTTTTCTAATGTTATCTTTGCCCATTGAGGAAACCCATCATACGAGTCATAATGCGGATTATAAAAACAAAAGTTTTCAGATATCTCAGCTCGCACAACACACTCCTCGATAAACGCTGCCACTGAACCCATCTCACCATTTGAACCATTCTTTTGTTCATCAAATAATTCTTCGATGGAGCCGCCTGTTTTTTTAAGTAGTTCTAACATAATTCGTCGTCGTGAAATGTTGCCGTGAGAAATGTATGGCGAGAGGTTACTCTGGCCATCAGTGTTAATTTCATTCCGAGAGATATCATAGGTGGCAAGTTTTGAATCCAAAAAATGCGTAAGCATTTTTTGAGCATTTTTTTCTCCTGGTGCAAAAACTCCGGTGCCAAAAACTTCTTCATTACATTTTATTTTTCCACCAATCTCTTTCCAGTCAATTGGTACAAGGCTTTTTAGAAGCCCTTCATTCTCGTTGTGCTTTTTTAGTTTACCAAAGTGCTCCAAGTAATCCGGTAACTTAGCGTGTACTTTTCTTCGTATAGTGTGTGCTGCAAACTCTTGCTTATCTGATAGTTCCCATACGGGGATACAATTATGTGCGTCCACTTCATAAAGCGGGGTTTGTGTGTGATGCTCCAAAAATTGCTCTTTCCACTTTTTCATAAAATGAAGTGGGAGCTGGTCGATCACTACTGCACCGATATGGCCCGGAATCTTTTCAAACTTCTTCTTTGCAAAAAATCTTTCATTCTCGAATATAATCACAAGTGGAATATTGTGCTTTCGTAGTTCAACTTCTATTTCTTGAAGCGACGGGATGACCCAATCATAAAATCTCCTCGTCGCCCCCTCCCACTCGTAATTCCATATCACATAATTTACAATCAGCTGACCTCCATTTTTTTGTGCGAGTGCTTGTGCAAAAAGTAATGCATCATTATCTGTCGCACGAATATCTCGACACATCTGGTACACAATAGAACCACCTGTATAGGGAGTAGTATTTACTTTCCGCACACGAAGAAGACTAGTCATGAGGACTAGTGTAACAAATTTCTCTCTAGATGATTAATTAAAAAAAGACCCTCTGTTAAGAAGGTCTTCGATAATCCTTAGCGACTATTGTTTATGGGGAATTTTTTACCATGAAATAATGACCGCGCTCACACATACCGCCGTATTCGAACAACATCATTCGGTAATCGATCCTGTCTTTACATCGCTCGCGAAAATAATTGACCAAAAATCTCTTTGGAACATTTTTAATAACTTTTTCAACAATGAAAACGACACCGTGAGTATCCTCTCCAAGTATTGAATCGTTTTGATCCAAAAGCATTCGTTCATGTTCAGCAATCTTTATGACACTATTCCAAAATTGGGAAGGGGTAAAGATTGAGGGTGATCCATACGTGTCGTAAAATTCAGTGTCGGTATTGTTGCGAAGAAATTCAACACAACTCAGCTCTGGCGCAACACCTTTTAGATTACCTGTAAGTGTTGCACCAAAATTATCCATTACAGAATGCGAAATACTGAGTGTGGGGATATTTTTTGATAGGTACTTGAGGATTGTGCCTTCATCGAAGACCTCGTTTATCACTGTCATGATCCTTCGGTTAAATACCAGCGGTTCGTGATTTTCAAACGCACTACCAGGTGACACGATAACAGTGGCGGCAAAAGCGTTCATAGATTTCTCCAAAAAAATAAAAAGGACAATAGATTACTTGAATATATTTTGTATCCCCGAATTCTCTTCTGAATTAGAACGCTGTATTGTATTCTGTATCCATGGAAAAAAAATAGTTTCTCACAATTTTCAAACAGTGAACGAGATGAGATA
>JAYUCW010000119.1:0-7156 GCA_043740125.1 Minisyncoccota bacterium | reverse complement strand
TCTGCTCAAAGAATGCGTGAAGCTAAACAAAAATTATTCGCTAATTTCAAGAATTGATATACTGGGTTTCGGTGTCATTTAGGGATTAGAAAATACTGTGGATTAATGAAAGATCAATGTGTGGGCGTAGAAGAAATGCAATAGAAAATTGACGATATGTCGTATGGTATACTTTTACTATGTTTAGTATCTGGCCATATTTACTTCGTCTCGCGGTATCTCTTTATTTTATTTATCCTCATGCTCAAGCCTTAGCAACTGGAGTTAAAAAAGCCAAGATGGCGCTTTTTGAATGTATCAACCAATCAATACAGATCTCAGAAAGTATAACGTTCACGCTGTGGCACTCATTCTTCATCGCTCTTGGCCTTCTTATCCTCGTATGGCCACGACCTATTCTCCCACTCATCGTTGTTCTTCTTATTCTTTCTTCAGAACTCTACATCAACTTCTCAATGCACAACTATACAAGTTCTAACATGCTTCTCTTTGTCCTTATTCTTGTCACTCTCGCACTTATTATCTTTAATTCACGACCACAATTTAGATAGCAGTACAGGTTATGGGTTGTGGGTTATAGTTTGTAGACACACCAAAACAAATGACATCATACAAAGAACTCACCGTTTGGCAACAATCATATGCATTTGGTCTTAAAATATATAAAATAACAAAAAACTTCCCAACCGATGAAAAGTTTGGACTAGTTTCTCAACTACGAAGAGCCTCAATATCCATACCTTCAAACATAGCTGAAGGTAGTAAGAGAAGCACAAGAAAAGATTATCGTTCATTTCTTATTATTGCTTACGGATCTGGTGCAGAAATTGAAACCCAATTACTTTTTAGTAAAGATCTAGGTTATATTAAACTAGAAGATTACACAACATTAGAAATCGACCTCACAAAAATTATGAAGATGCTTAATGTAATAATTCAAAAACTTGAACAAGTCTAGTATGAAATCCTCTCCCCACAACCTACAACCCACAACCTACAACCTCGAAACACCGATTGCAGCGCTTAGTAGAATAACAATCGACCACCAAGCGGGTCTATCTCGTTTACATATGCAGACCATTTCTGACCTTCTTCGTCACTTCCCTACTCGCTATGCAGATATTCGAGAAGAGGCTCATGTTGTCAATGTTCAAAAAGGTGAAGCAGTAACCATCTATGGCATCATGGAAAAAGTATCCGTGAAGCGAAGCTTTAAAGGTCATATCCCGATGACAGAAGCGAGGGTGGTGGATGCAACTGGTACCATGCGATGTATTTGGTTTAACCAAGCATATATCGGCAAGATGTATCCAGACGGCACGAAGGTGAAAATCTCAGGCATTGCTCAAGAGGATAGCCGTGGGGTGTTTCTTTCCAATCCAACTATTGAGCGTCTCGTAGAACTTCCTGAACATGCTGACTCACTCTTTGCTGCAGCTGTCCAGCCGGAGTTCCTTACACCAATATATCCAGAAACAAAAGGTGTCTCATCTTTGTATCTGTATACTCTTATAAAAAAAGTAATACAAAGTGGTGTACTTGCTAACGTGGAGGATCCTATTCCGCTAGGAATTTTAGAAAAGCTTCATCTTCCCATACTTCGTGATGCTCTCCTCTACATCCACTTCCCAAAAAATGAAGCACTCACCATTGCAGCTCGAAAACGCTTCGCCTTTGAAGAAATTTTCTTCATGCAGATCAAGCAATACCAAGAGAAAGTGGAAGCCAAACATTCCCTCGCCTACCCGATAAAGATCGATGACAGTACGCTTCATGACTTTGTCTCATCATTTTCTTTTACTCCGACAGATGCACAAGCTACCGCAATTGACTCCATACTAGAAGACATGACACGAAGTGAGCCGATGGGGAGACTTCTTGAAGGAGATGTGGGAAGTGGGAAAACCTTTGTGGCAGCAGTAATAGCATATGCGACACTCCAAAATAGAGGAAGTAAAAATGGACCACGACTTCAAGTAGCATACATGGCTCCAACAGAAATCCTCGCCAAGCAGCACTTTGAAAGTTTTATTGGATTCTTCAAAGGTACAGGTATCGAAATTGGACTACTCACGGGAAGTGGTTGTAAAAAATATCCAAGTAAATCTGCTACAGGAAATGAAACAACAGATATCTCTCGTGCGCAACTGCTCAAGTGGCTACTAGACGGTCGTGTATCTATTGTTATCGGAACACATGCACTCATTCAAAAGAGTGTAGAATTTGCCAACCTTGCACTTATCATTATCGACGAGCAGCACAGATTTGGAGTAAAGCAGCGTAAAGCACTCGCCTCTAAAAAAATAGAAACAAGGGCTGAGCTTCCGCATTTACTGTCGATGACTGCAACCCCTATTCCGAGGACTCTTGCACTCACACTTTTTGGAGATCTCGAACTCACTGTGATTGATACTATGCCGAAAAATCGTAAGAAAATAATTACCGAGATAGTGAAAAGCACGAAGCGTAATGAAATATATGAGTTCATACGAAAAGAATTACAGGCTGGCCGTCAAGTCTATGTCATTTGCCCACGTATCGACGAACAAGATGAAGAACAAAAACAAATCAGGCTTCTTAAGAGTGTGAAGGAGGAGGCACAGAGGCTTGCAGATGTTATCTTCCCAGAGTTCATTGTGGATATTATTCACAGCAAGATGAAAAAGGAAGAAAAAGAAGAAGTGATGGAAGATTTTTTGAACAAAAAGTCTGATATTCTTGTAGCGACATCTGTTGTCGAAGTTGGAGTGAATATTCCGAATGCTACAGTCATCATTATCGAGCATGCGGACCGCTTTGGTCTGGCACAACTTCACCAGCTCCGTGGTCGCGTTGGCCGTGCTGAACACCAGTCATACTGCTATCTCTTCACAGAAAGCACGGGAGAGTCTACTCAGGCACGACTCAAAGCTCTTGTGACTGCCAAGAATGGTTTTGAGCTTGCAGAAAAGGACATGCTCGCTCGAGGGATAGGAGCGCTTATGGACGGCAAGCAATGGGGAATCAGTGACCTTGCAATGGAAGCAATCAAGAATCCAAAGCTAGTAGAGATAGCGCGCACTGAAGCACGTACACTTGTGGACGCTGATCCGACATTAGAAAATCATGAACTATTAAAAACTGTTATTGAAGATCGCGCACGAGTGCATATGGAATAGTGGGGCAGGTTATAGGTGGTAGGTTGTGGGAACACAAAATACAAAGTAGAATAATTTGCTGATTTTTGGTATAGTTTACGTTAATCGCGTCTATAGCTCAGTTGGTAGAGCGGACGTCTTATACACGTCTGGTCCCTGGTTCGAGTCCAGGTAGACGCACAATTTTACTAGCCATAGCTCGAGACAGCTCGGCTGCGAAGATGTCGAAAGTTAGCAGGCTTTCGACCCAGTTGGTAGAGCCGTTGTCTTATACATAACTGGTCCCTGGTTCGAGTCCAGGTGGATGCACAAAGTAATCTTTGGGCGTCCACAGTATGAGAACTACTTCTCATACGTCTGGACGAGAAGGCCGTAGTGATGTTTCGCTAGCAAGCGAAACCACGAGGGGCGGACTGCGAAAAAGTTTTTTGACGAAAAAACTTTATTTGTAGGAGAGTCCAGGTGGATGCACTAAACATACTTCAAAAAGCTTTTAAGTGCATAACATATCTTTACAAGTTTTTTAAAAAGAGTAGCCTTAAGTAAGGATACTCTTCATGGGGAAAGTATCCTTGATCATTTTAAGTACAACCAGGAGAAAATCATGACAGTTCTTGTAGAAGATGGAGCTAACGACACAGACCTACAGGAGGAAACTTCTGCTGGGAGCAACTGGCAAGCAGGAAGACCTGAGGGGATGCTTCGAGTAGTACGTCGAGGTAAGAACCACAGAAAAAAACATATTGCGAGAATCTCAGACGTCGATCTCTCCCATTTGTCAGATGTTCATGCTGCAGGGGCATCAACCATCCCGGAAGATCTGAATATCACCAGAGAACCAATTGGTTAGTCAAAATATTATGACGTGTGCACAACAAAAGCCGTCCATTGGACGGCTTTTTCTATTCCTTACTTTTTATAAGTACACCAAGTAACATTTGTAAAATTATAAACAAATACAAGCTCGAGTCTACTTTTTACTTTATGAACTTTATAACTTTCAAATTTAGACTATTTCCACTTTTCTCTTCGGTGTAATCCCGTGGATGATAAGTAGTTTTTCGAATTCTTCACGTTCGATATTCTCTACTCGCATCAGTTCTTCTGCAATAGCTTTTAAAACATGACGCTTATCCGTAATAATCAGTCGCGCACGATTCCATGCGTCGTCCATAATACGTTTGATTTCATCGTCAATTTTCTCCCCGTAGACTTCACTATATTCTTTACCATACATACCACGCGTAGCATTCGCCTCTGGAATAAATGCAATTGGACCAAGTGTACTCATACCGTACCTCATCACCATTTGGCGGGCCATATTTGTTGCTACTTCCAGATCATTTGATGGACCTGTCGTAATATCCCCAAAGATTTCTTTCTCTGCCACATATCCGCCTAAAGACATCGCGATATCATCTAAAAAAGTCGCACGACTCATCAATCTTCTTTCTTCAAGCGGAAGTTTAAGTGTATACCCACCAGCATTACCTCGAGCGATAATAGATATCTTATGCACAGGATCAGCATCAGGAAGCACTGATGCCACAAGTGCATGTCCTGCTTCGTGATACGCAGTTATTTTCTTTTCTGCCAGTGTGAGCACGTGACTCTTTCGTTCAGGACCGAGCATTACCTTTTCAATTGAACGAATAAGATCATACTGCGCAACAGATTTTCTTTCTTCTCGTGCCGCAAGAATGGCTCCTTCATTCATAAGTGAATATAAATCTGCACCCGAAAATCCCGGTGTTCGCTCAGCAATAACTTTAAGGTTAACATCTTCTGCTAGTGGCTTTAACTTCACGTGAACACCAAGTATCGCCTCACGATCTGCTCTGTCAGGAAGATCTAAGGTCACACGACGATCGAAACGCCCTGGACGAAGGAGAGCTTTGTCGAGTACGTCTGGCCTATTGGTTGCTGCCATCACAATCAAGTTCATTGTCGGCTCAAATCCATCCATCTCCACAAGTATCTGATTAAGTGTTTGTTCACGCCCTTCCCCTTGGCCACCAACAGAAGGTGATCGTGTACGCCCAACTGCATCTATTTCATCAATAAAAATAATTGCCGGTGCCGCTTTTTTTGCCATATCGAAAAGATCTCGCACGCGCGATGCCCCTACTCCCACGAACATCTCTTCGAATTCTGAACCTGAAAGATGAAAAAATGGCACCCCTGCTTCTCCTGCAACAGCTCTTGCAAGCATAGTCTTCCCTGTTCCTGGCGCACCCATAAGAAGCACTCCTTTTGGAATCTGTGCACCAATGTCAATAAACTTTTTTGGAGCACGAAGGAATTCTACAATTTCCAATAATTCTTCTTTTGCTTCTTTTGCCCCAGCAACATCCTTAAAAAGAATTTTTTCTTTTGTATCATCTGGATAAATAACTTTTGCCCTTGATTGTCCAAAAGAAAGAGCTTGAACATTCGCGCCTTTTATTCCACGAGCAAGCCACCAAATCATGAATCCTAAGAAAAGTATTGGGAGTATAATTGGAATAATTGATCCCCAAAATGACAACCCTCGATCAGAAGAAATAGTAATTGTGGTTGTAGCTAAGGTACTTGAACTCACTCCATATGCAGCAAGTGTCGAGAAGACTGAGGCTCCATCTTCTTTTTTACTGACGACTTTTGTTCCGTCCATTTTTTGCCCAGTGAGAGAACTCCCTTCCACAGTGATAGAAGTGATCTCGTGAGCATTCACAAGTTGTGCAAAAGAAGATAAAGGGACAGTAGGTGTGGCTTTCTTTTCCGTAAAAACTGAATACGCCCATGTAATACACATAAAAATAATCACCGCACCAAGTAACTGTTGCGTAAAGCTCGTTGGCTTAGTACTGCTCTCTTTTGTTGAGTTGCCGCTTGGTATTATTTTTTTAGAGTTTTTATTTAATATAGGGAATTTCATCTTTTTCATTACAACATTCTATCATAGATCCTCTATGATAGAATAAGACTACATTATAGGCTTTTAAATGTTAATAGTTACTCAATGAAATTAGTAGATAACAAAAAACTCCACCTCGTATATGTAACGACAGATACCTTTGAAGCAGGTATTGAGCTTTTTGGTTTTGAGGTAAAAGCACTCCGAGGAAAACTTGGATCTCTTGAGGGTGGAAAAGTTATTGTACGTGGAGGTGAAGCATTTTTAGTCGGCGTCTATATTCCTCCCTACCAAGCAGCCAACTCCCCAAAAGACTATGACCCCTACCGTACACGACGCCTTCTTTTTAAAAAGAAGGAGCTAGAAGAGCTTTACGCTATCGACCAAGCGAAACAGTTGACACTTCACCCTCATTCATTGTATAGTAAAAATAACCTCATCAAATGTGAGGTTGCCATTTGTAAGAAAAAAGATGCTCGTGATAAACGAGAAGATATTAAGAAAGACGTTGCTCGTCGCGAGATGAGAGAGGATAGATAACAGACCGCTTTGCTAATAGATAACAGACGAATACAGTTACATCTGAGTTCGTCTGTTGTCTGTCAATCTGATGTCTGTTGTCCTGTATTTAATGGGGGTGATCTTTGGCATCGATACTAAGAATATGTTGTATGTGCTGTACCGAGAATTCTCTGCGACTCGCAAACCACCGGAGAAACCATGTTGCAAACTCAACTGGTAAGGCTGTCCGTTCACCATATGTGGCGTTCGGATTCGCTCCAGCATTCGCCTAAACTTTAGGCCGATCTGGTGTTCCTCTCTTTCGTATCTACGGAAAGACTGTGAGCAATATAACAGCAGATGTAGGATGTAGTGTTGCATAACGCAGTATCCGAAACAAACATGCTATATACCCATTGCTTTCGTTTGCTTATTATAATGAGTACGAACACCTCAAAGCAAACTACGTACAGTAGCTGCATGCCTCATACCTTAGTACACGGCGGTTCGATTCCGCCCACCTCCACCAAATTTGATTTGCATCAGAATTGACCGCGCCCGCGCCAGAGGCGCGGGCTTGGGCTGGCATTTCCGCCAAGAAATTCCAAGGGGTTTTGAATTC
>JAYUCW010000118.1:0-1130 GCA_043740125.1 Minisyncoccota bacterium | reverse complement strand
TGAAAGGGTTCGCGTTCACATTCTTCCTTGGAGCTGTGGTATCACTTTTCTCAGCGCAAGTGGTAACTCGTGCACTTTTACGTGCAGCATTAATCGAAAAACCAGGAAAAGTTGGTCGCTTTTTATTTGGATCAGGATTTGGAACTAGATAACAGATTGCAACGCTTTCAGACAACAGATGACAGAATAGATACAATACATACTATGCATGACTACAAAAAATTAAAAATCTGGAAAGAGTCGGTTTATTTTGCTGTAGAGATCTATAAGGTTACAATAACTTTTCCTAAAGATGAAGTTTATGGCCTTGTAAATCAATTAAGACGTGCGAGTATTTCAATTCCATCGAATATAGCTGAAGGGAGTAAACGTTCTACTAAAAAAGATTTTAAACATTTTTTAATGATAGCTCATGGTTCTGGCGCTGAAGTAGAAACTCAGCTACTTATTAGCAAAGAACTTAATTTTATTAGTGAAAAGAAGTATTTAGAGCTTGTTACAAAATTAGATGAAATTATGAGAATGATGGCAGTTTTTATTAAGAGTATTTCAGTATGAACAGTCTGTCGTCTGTTTGTCTGTGCTCTGGTGTCTTTTAAAAGTTAATAATTAACTATCATGTTTATCGTAAAATATAAATCACTGTTTATTGGAATCGCACTCTTCTTGGTGGTGGGGAGCGCTCTTCTTGTGTCTACATATGGGATCAAGAAAGGTATTGATTTTACAGGAGGAACTGTAATAGAAATTAGCTACGCTACATCATCTGTTCAAAAAATAGACACTATAGCTCTTGCTGGAAAAGGGGTAAAAGTTTTTCCAACGAGCGCTTCTACGTATAAATTTATCTCAACAAAATCTTTTGAGGAGACGGACGCCCTTCTTAAGGGGTCATTGGATAGTATTAGGTATCCATTTAAGGTTACACAAGTAAACACTGTCGGCCCAACACTTGGTAAGGAAATGACAAAAAAGGCAATCATTGCAATTGTTATTGTGGTGATCGCTATACTTTGCTTCATTGCTTTTGCTTTTCGTGAAGTGTCTCTTCCAATTGAGTCATGGAAGTATGGTGTGGTTGCAATGGTGACTATTATTCACGACATCATCATTCCAACAGGAGTATATGC
>JAYUCW010000117.1:0-1136 GCA_043740125.1 Minisyncoccota bacterium | reverse complement strand
AAAGGTGAAGATATCGAGGTACTTGTTGCAATTATGTGGCTTGCAGTTGATATTGTGCGGCAACTCACTGAACCTCATAAGGATCTACTTACTCAAGCGCTCAATCGCATGGGTATGTTTGAGAGGGTTACAAGTGAGCTCTCTCGTGCAGAGCGCCTAGGATCTACGACAGCATGTTTATTCTTTGATCTAGATAACTTAAAGCCGATTAATGATCTTTATGGTCATCCTACTGGAGACAATGCTATAACGTGTGTTGCTAATTGTGTGCGAGATCGTTTGCGACCGACAGATGTTATATGTCGGTATGGAGGTGATGAGATTGTAGTATTTCTTTTTGATATCCCAGTTCAAAAAGGAGAAGAATGGGTAAAAAACTTTGCAAAGAGTATATGTGATTCTGTTGCATCAACGAAGATTCCTGTAGTAGGCGATACTACTAAGTATATGAATATAAGCACATCAGTAGGGGTCGCTGTTCTTGATTCAATAGATATCAAACTTGCAATGGAAAATGAAGGTAGGCAGTTACTTACTGTACCTACTGAAAAATTAGACCGTTCAGGAGTATATACAAAACTTGCTAGAGATCTCATATTTTCGGCAGACAAGGAGATGTATAAAGAAAAGGAAAGGAGGAAATCTTAGTTAAAAAATGGAGCCAAGTCTGTAGAGACTAGCTCCATTTTGTTTTATACTTTAGATGTACGTAGCTTCTTGTTAAAAACCTAGAACGTATCAATAAGATATTTATCAATATCTCGTTGATCCATATCATAAAAATGAAGGGAGTTAACGTGAAGATACGTTGCAAGTTTGACACCAACATATCGCCAGTGCCACGGTTCATACATGTAGTAAGCATTACCTTTGGGATATGAAAGAACGAATCCAAAGAGATGTGCGTTGTTAAGTAGCCATGTATAAGAGGGAGTTCCATCAAAACCATAGAGATTTCCTCCCGTGCCTGTGGTTATGAAGTCTACTGTTGTCCCTAGTTGATGCTCAGAGTATCCTTGGTCAGCAGAGAAAGCATTTGAGGTGCCGGCTCCGTAGATAAATGAATAATTAGACTTAAGCGATTTTTGTTCTCTAAAAGAACGATATCCAGACTTAATGTAGAGAGGTGATCCTTG
>JAYUCW010000116.1:0-7246 GCA_043740125.1 Minisyncoccota bacterium | reverse complement strand
CAGAGAAGCTTTGGTTGGAACCACTTGCATCGAATGCTTTATAGCGTATAGTCTGCGCGTTACGGAGTGAGTGAGAGACTTTCTCTTCAAGAATTTCTGCATGTTTGGCAAGGAGAGTGTTTTGTTTTTCAATTGTCTCTGCATTACTGATGCAAGATCGTATAATGTCCTCAAGAGATGCTCCACTACTACCTTTCGTTAAGACGACAATTTTATGATCAAGATACAGTGCATAACAAATGACAACAAAGAGTGACATCGCAAGAAGTATCGTTGGAGTGATTGGAAGAGTTAAGAGTGATGTGAGGAGAGATGAGATCATGAAGAGTATTATAAAGATTGTAGCATGATGGACGGATGTGGGTGTGCATAGAAAACAATCTTGTTTTCTGAGTGAGTAATGTACACAACTTTGTGGATAACTCTTGTTTTTTATAGCTGGTTAGTGATAGAGTTACAGGGTGAGGGAGTTTCTCTCATACCGTGAGACACGAGAATCTTTGTGCCGTAACGGGTGCTGATGTTCTTTTGTTTCTTTTTGTCAGTCAACTTAGGAGAATACCCGATGAAAAAAACTCTTCTGGCTCTCTCGGTGTTTATCGCCGCAAGTGCCTTCGCTGCTTCACCACCTGAGCAGGTTCCGCAATCGCAGACCTTGCAACAACAAACTATACAACTTGTTGACGGTAACATGACAGTGGAACGATTTCGCCAAGGTCAAGCTGAGCAAGTGTTGATCAAACAACGGCACAACTGGCCGGTGATGATCAAAATGGTGCTGCCTGGTGCAGCCATTCCGCGAACGCTGTGGCTCGACGCATCAGCTTCATCGAAACAACTGTCCACTCTATGGTTGGAAGCAGTGCTTCCAGTCGGTGACGGGATTACCAACGCTGGTCATGGTGGTGGAAGCGGGGAAATTACATCAACTCTGCACGCTCAGAAGTCTGGACGCTTCACGGAAGGTCAGTTCCTTGTCGGTGTTTACGGCAAGGTGACGGACTTCAGCAAAGACTTGTCCAGTTGAAGTACCAGGTGACGGTACATGAGTAAGGGGTGTCAGCACCCCTACTTCTATCAAACACTCTTGTGTTAAGTTCGTAAAAAAACGACTTTGCACTAGGGTGTTTTTATTTTTATGATAGAGTATTTATAAGTACATATATAAAAGTGATAAAATTTTTTTCTAAAAAAGTAAAGCGAGTATATTTGGATAATGCGGGAGCAACTGAGATAGGAGCTAACGCGTTGCACGCGCTCCTTGAAGCGCTTGATACATTCGGTAATCCATCGGGTATTCATCATGAAGGAGCTCGTGCGGGGCAGCTTTTAGATAAAGCACGTGCTCTATGTGCCACCGTACTCAACTCCCACGCCTATGAAATCTACTTCACCTCCTCCGGCACCGAAAGCTGCAACCTTGCAGTCCTTGGAACTTATTTTGCATTTGCCAAAAGCCAAAAGCTAAAAGCTGATGGCCAGAATTTACCACACATCATTACGAGTGTTATCGAGCATCCTGCAGTTCTCGAACCTATCAAACATCTCGAGCGCGAAGGTAAAGTCCGCACGACCTATCTACCCGTGTACGAAGATGGAATCGTGAAAGTAAAAGATCTACGCGATGCATTATGCGAAGAAACAATTCTCATCTCTGTCATGTATGCCAACAATGAGATAGGCACGATACAACCAGTTAAAGAAATTGGTCGTACGATAGACGAGTGGAAGAAAGAAAATGGGAAAACCTTCACATCCTATCCATACTTTCATACTGATGCATGTCAGGCTGCGAACTATTGCAACATGGATGCGCTTAGATTGAAGTGTCACTTGATGACAGTTAATAGTAGTAAGGTATATGGTCCGAAAGGATCTGCACTTTTGTATAAACGAGAGGGGATAAAAGTCAGAGCAGTCACTCTCGGCGGCGGACAAGAAAGACAGTTACGAAGTGGCACAGAAGCCGTGGCACTCCATTACGCTTTTGGAATTGCTTTACAGGAGGCAAAAGAATTACAAGAAAAAGAAAGCGCGCGCTTGCGCGCGCTCCGTGACGAGACTATAAAAAATCTCAAAAAAGAAGTCCCCTCAATTATTTTTTATGGAGCATGGGATAGACAACAGAGAACAGACAACAGAGAACAGACAGATACATACAAAGAGTTGAAAAGGTTGCCGAATAATATCAATTGTAGAGTTCCAGGAATTAGTAGTGAAGAAATGATTTTGCGACTGGACGCCAAGGGCTTCTCAGTCTCCCACAAGTCCGCTTGTGCTTCCATGGAGACAGAAGGAAGTTATGTCGTGATGGCACTAGGCGCAACGGAACATGAAGCACAAGAAAACATTCGCATCTCACTTGGTCGTTCTACAACTAAAGATGATTTGAGGGATCTTGTTCAAGCTATTAAAGAAGTTTCTACAAAATACATAAACTAGTTGTATACTGAAGATATATAAATTACTAAATAACTAATTACTTCAAAAATATGTATATAGCTAAAGATTTTTCACATTTACTTGGAACTCCTGGGATGAGTGATACTCTTCTTAATAATCACTTCACCCTTTATCAAGGGTATGTGACTAATACCAATAAACTTATTGATCTTCTCAAAACTAAAGAAGTCGGTACTCCAGAATATGGGGAGCTGCATCGTCGCTTTGGATGGGAATGGAATGGTATGCGGCTTCATGAACTCTACTTTGGGAATATTGGCAAGCATGCTGTACCGTTAAGTGAAAGAACTCTTAAGAAGATGATTGAGGCTGTGTGGGGAAATGTTGAAGCTTGGCAAAAAGAATTCGTAGGTATGGCAGCAATGCGTGGAATAGGCTGGGTGATACTTTGTCTTGATAAAAAAGAAGGCAAACTTTTTAATGTATGGGTTGCTGAACATGATGGAGGCCACCTCGCCGGGCTTATTCCGTTACTTGTCATGGACGTATGGGAGCATGCCTTTATGCTTGATTACGGAATTAAACGTGCGGATTATATTGCAGCGTTTATGGCAGTCATAGATTGGCATGCGGTGGAGGAGAGAATATAAACAGACTTTAGACCGTAGACTGTAGTTAAGTACAAATACTTCAATTATGAAAATAACTCTCGTGGGATCAATGATTTTTATGGAGGAGATGAATGAAATAAAATCCAAGTTAGAAAGTTTTGGACATGAAGTTGTGGCACCAAAACTCACACAAGAAGAAATTGAAACAGGTGCAGATACATTTATGGATTATGTTGATGCGCAAGGTGGCGTTGAGAAAGTTCTTCCAGATAATGATATTTGGAAAATAAAAGAACAAGGCATGATGGAGTATAAAAAGTTTATTGATGAAACAGATGTACTTCTTGTGTGTAATTTTGATAAAGGTGAAAAGAAAAATAGAATAGGTGATAATACGTTTATGGAAATGGGGTACGCATTTTTCACAGGAAAGAAAATATGTGTATTACAAGGTCCACCATATGACGATGACAAGATCGAAGAAGTTCTCGGCATGCGACCAACTTTTTTGTATGGGGATTTGGAGAGGTTAAGAGGGGTATAAAAAGAAAAACCGGACCCATTGATGTGAGTTCGGTTTTTAAATTCCTAGGGTATGAGTTATCTTTTTCAAGGCTTAATTAATTCAATAGTCCATAAGTGTACCGTAAATTTCTTTGAGTAGGTCAAGACCTGGAATTGGATTTTCAGCACCAGCTATGTGAATACTTATAACTCGGTTTAAAGTTAAGAATCCTGCTTCTGTTAGATCGATAACCCTAACTAAGTAACCACCATGATCATGCTCCAGGTCCACCCCATTTGCTTGCTCTTCTGTTAGTATGCCAGCGTCCAGAAGGTCAGTAAGGTAAAAACCTGGCACACAAGTTTCGGGATAGTTGCCAATAGCGTGTATGTGCATGTCTAGCTCCTTTTAAACTAAAACAACAATTAAAAAATCTTCAACTTTATTGTACATTTTTAATATAGTTTTGTCAAGTTGACTTCAGTTTTAATTTTTGGCATTGTAGATATAGCTGGCATCATTATTGTGATGTGAGCACACCCCGTTATTATTCCTGAAATTCCTGTTTATCCACCGCCATAGAACGCCATAATCCTGATACACTGTAAGAGAAAGAAGTAGAAAGTAATTAGTATTTAGTAATTTGTTCGTATTATTATTGGGTTTATATTTGAATTATCAGTATTGTATTTTAAAGCTAATGGCTACAAGCCAAAAGCTAATAACTATCTACCATGCCTCCAGCATTTAACAATTTCACCACCAAAGCAAAAGAAGTCATCAGAAGAGCTCATGAGCTCGCTATTGAACGTGGTCAAAACCAAGTATCACCGCTTCACTTGATGGGAGCACTTCTCACCCAAGAAGAGTCACTTGTGCATGCTATTTTAGAAAAATTGGAGATTGATGTTATTCATCTTACTGATACCATTGTGGATGCTATTGAAGTTCCAGGAGCATCAGCCACCATGAGTCCATCGTACCAGATGTATCTTACTCCTGAGCTTGCTTCCACACTTGAAAATTCGATGAAAGTTGCACAGTCTTTTAGTGATGAATTCGTTTCAACTGAGCATCTTTTCTTGGCAATACTTGAAACAACTGGGCAGGTTCGTGAAGTGCTTGCACGTTTTAGAATTGACAAAGATCAAGCATACCATGTACTTGAAGAACTTCGTACTCAAAACATCACTGAAGCTCAAGGTCCAAAGAAAAATAAAGCTCTCGCCAAGTACACACGTAACTTCACAGATATGGCTCGTGCAGATAAGCTTGATCCAGTGATTGGACGTGACACTGAGATCATGCGTCTTATGCAGATACTTTCACGCCGCACCAAGAATAATCCAATCTTAATTGGAGAGGCAGGGACTGGTAAGACTGCTGTTGTTGAAGGTCTAGCTATTCGTATGGCAAAGGGAGATGTACCAGAAAGTTTAAAAGGAAAAGAATTAGTTTCACTTGATCTTGGTATGCTTATCGCAGGGACGAAATTCCGAGGAGAATTCGAGGAGCGACTTAAGTCTATTATGAAAGAAATTGAACGCTCAGAAGGGGGAATTATTCTTTTTATTGACGAGATACATACAATTGTTGGAGCAGGAGCTACTGAAGGCTCAGCAGACGCTGCGAACCTCCTTAAGCCTGCACTTTCTCGTGGAGAACTTCGTGCGATAGGTGCAACAACACTTAAAGAATATCAAAAGCATATCGAAAAAGATCCAGCGCTCGCACGACGGTTCCAGCCAGTTTTTGTTGAAGAGCCATCAGAAGCTGACGCGCTTGCGATCTTGCGAGGACTTAAAGAAAAGTATGAACTCTTTCACGGTGTACGTATCACAGATGATGCACTCGTGTCTGCTGTGAACCTTTCTACGCGGTATATCACATCACGATTCCTGCCAGATAAGGCAATTGACCTTATAGATGAAGCAGCATCTTCTCTTCGTATTGCTCTTGAGAACAAGCCGCCAGTACTTGATGAGGCTCATAGAAGAATCATGAGACTTGAAATTGAAAAAGAAGCACTTTCTAAAGAACTCATTGCAGATAGTGATCGAGAAGATATAGGATCAACTAAAAAGCGTATCGCAACAATTGATGAAGAAATTGCGAACGTGAAAGAAAAAACTCGAGAGCTTGAACTCAAGTGGAAGAATGAGAAAAAAACTTTAAACGAAATAGGAGAAATAAAAAAATCTCTTGAAGCGCTCCGGACTGAGGCTGAAAATGCTGAACTTCGTGCTGATCTCACTCGTGTTGCTGAGATTCGTTATGGTCAGATACCAGAACTTACTCGAGAACTTAACGAGCGTATTGAAAAGCTGAAGAAACTTCAGAAGACTCGCCGAATTCTTAAAGAAGAAGTTACTGAAGAAGATATCGCGTCAGTGGTTGCGAGATGGACCGGTATCCCTGTTGTGCGAATGCTTGAAGAAGAAGAAGAAAAACTTTCACGAATGGAAGAAGAGCTCGGTAAACGTGTGATTAGTCAGAAGGAGGCCATAAGTAAGATAAGTGGTGCTGTCAGGAGAAGTCGAGCAGGTATCAATGATCCAGGAAGACCAATCGGATCATTTATGTTCTTAGGTCCGACAGGAGTTGGTAAGACTGAGCTCACCAAGGCACTCGCAGAGTTTATGTTTAACGATGAGAAGGCTTTGATTAAAGTTGATATGAGTGAATACATGGAGAAGCATAGTACAAGTAAATTAATTGGAAGTCCTCCAGGATATGTTGGATATGATGAATCAGGTCAGTTAACAGAAGCAGTTCGTCATAGACCGTATGCGGTGATACTTTTTGATGAAGTTGAGAAGGCTCATCCGGAGGTATTTAATATACTACTCCAGGTATTAGATGAAGGCCGTCTTACAGATAGTAAGGGGCGTGTTGTTAATTTCAAAAATACTATTATCATTATGACGTCAAACATTGGAAGCCAATATATTCAGAAGATGGAGCAGATTGGATTTTCTAATATGGTCGCCGGAACCGAATATACTCAAGTGAAAGAACGAGTTATGGAAGCAGTTAAAGAATTCTTTAAACCAGAATTTTTGAATCGACTTGACGAGACTGTTATTTTTGATGTCCTTTCAAAAGAAGAGATTAGAAAGATTGTGGGCCTTCAGGTTGACTCTCTTGCCAAGAGACTTCTTGAAAAAGAAATTATTCTTGAAGTAACTAAAGAAGCTGTTACCTATATTGGAGATACATCATTTGACCCCCATTATGGTGCGCGCCCGATCAAGCGTTTTATGCAAACACATATTCTTAATCAAATAGCTTCACTGATGCTTTCAAAGAAATTTGCAAAAGGAGGAATTGCATACGTCTCACTGGATAAGAAAGGGACTCTTACGGTAGAAGCTCGTCGCCCAGCTAAGATATTAAGCCCACTTCAGAAAGAGGAAGTCGTGGGAAAGAAGTAAAGGATAGTTTTTAAAGATAAAAGTTATAAAGTAAGAAGAGCGAAGGCAACGCCTTCGCTCTTCTTTTTGCTTTATAACCTCATTTTTGGTAGAATATGGTTCGCTGTCACGAGCAGGAGTAAGATAAGTCAAAAGCTTTGAAGTGATGTTATTAGATGTCATCAGGTCGTCTTTGGAACATAACTTTTACTCGTGATGGCGACCTTTGCGTCGGTGGTGGAGTGGACAATCACAACAGACTGTAAATCTGTCGCCTCCGGGCTTCGCAGGTTCAAATCCTGCCCGGCGCACAA
>JAYUCW010000115.1:0-7278 GCA_043740125.1 Minisyncoccota bacterium | reverse complement strand
TTCATACTTTTTTTATTTTGTAGATTATTATTTTAAATTTTTAAATTATGTATTAAACTATACATTTACTAAACATTTGATTGTAAAGTTAACTTTACCTTACTTTTTAATAATACACCTAGGCGAATGTAAAGTCAACTATACATTTCTGTGGATAACTACCAACAAAAAAATACTGCATTCGCAGTATTTTTTGTTATATTTATTAATTATAGATTATATGTATCTACCCCCAACTTTGCAAGAATCTTTTCTGCTTCAGTTTGTCTTTCGGCATCTCTCCTCGCAACGTTTTGAGCAATTTCCTTTGCTTCTACTTCCGTTCTTCCGCTCTCAACCTCCTTTTGTTCTCTTCTTCTAAGGCCTTCAGCACTGATGGGTCCTTGTGCAAGGGTGTTTAACACGTACCCATCAACCAATTCCTCTAGCGCAGCCCTTTCAGATTCATTTTTAACATTTTTAATCTGACTTTCAAGAGCCTTTTTGTATGGAGCCCAACCAATAGCCCCCTTGTCCTTTCGAGTCTGACGAACGAGCTCGACAAGTGCTCTGATCATGTCAATCTTTTTACGACCTTCGTTGCTAGACCTGGCCGAAAAAATATCGGCCACTTTTTTATTTGCGGCATTTTGTATAGCCTCCTGTTTTCTCCTGTATGCCTCCCGTTCTTCTTGTTCCTTTTGTGATTGATACTCTCTTTGTACCTCGACGTGAGCGTCATGCAGTGGTTCGTCAGTTACTTTCTTTTGAGGTGCAACTGCAAATCTTTCATCAAGTTGTTGGATCGCCACTGGGTCTCCACTTGAAATAATCCCCGCGACACTTTCTGGTTTACTTTGCGCTTCTAACGTGGACAGATCCCCTCGTAACTTTTCGGCGAGAGCACTATCGTAGCTTGCGTCAGCCGCTTCAATCTGGTCTTTAAGAGTATCTATCTCACTTTTTTTAATTGGCTGCTGTGGTGCGTGATCAGGTGACATAAAAATATTTTAAGCTTATATACCTATAAGTATCTCTCTCTCGGATTTTGCAAGTTTTTTGTGAGAATGATAAAAAATCTTACGAAAAATTACAGAAGCGGCCTCGTAAGAGGCCGCTTCTGTAATTTGAGTTCTGTGTCCTATATTTGAACAAACAAAATTTTCTCAGCATAATATAAAGTAAGATTTTAAAATAGGAAGAAATTGCTTTAGCTACAAGGCAAAAGCCATTTTTGCGACTAAAATGTACGAGTAGTACATTGCAGAAGCAAAAATGGCTTTTAACGCAGTAGATAAGGTAATTTATTTCTTATTTTCGGCTATATCTTTTGCGATGTTGGCAGGAACAACATCATACTTCCCGAATTCCATCGTGAACGTTGCACGTCCTTCTGTCATAGATCTCAGTGAATTTACATACCCGAACATTTCTGCAAGTGGCACCATGGCTTTAACCACTTTGTCTTGTCCTCGTTCGTCCATTCCTTCTATCTGCCCACGCTTTGACGATAGGTTACCTGTAATATCTCCATAGAACTTATCAGGCGTAACAATTTCTACTTTCATAATTGGTTCTAGGATAACTGGCTTTGCTTTGGCAAGGGCATCAGTAAGAGCCATGCCTGCAGCAAGTTTGAAGGCGATTTCTGAAGAGTCTACATCATGGAATGATCCGTCGTAGACTTCACACGATACATCAACCAACTTAAATCCAGCAACAGCTCCACGATCCATAGACTCACGTAGTCCTTTTTCTACCGCAGGAACGAATTCTTGTGGGATAGCACCACCCTTGAGTGAGTTAATAAATTCAAAACCATCGTATCTCTTGGTACTCTTCGGAAGATCCTCTGTTGCTATCGAGTAGTCAATCGGCTTGATATTAATTTTCACATGACCATACTGTCCACGACCACCGGACTGCTTGATATGTTTACCTTCACCACTTGCTGATCCTAAGATCGTTTCTTTATAGGCTACTTGTGGCTTGCCGGTATTGGCTTCTACATTAAACTCACGTCGCATACGATCCACAATAATATCCAAATGGAGTTCTCCCATTCCTGAAATAATAGTTTCAAGTGTTTCTGGGTCTGAAGTCACACGAAATGTCGGATCTTCAATTGCAAGCTTAGAGAGTGCAATACCCATTTTCTCTTGATCAGCCTTTGTCTTTGGTTCAACACGCATAGAAATCACTGACTCAGGTATAACAATACGTTCAAGAATAATCGGATGATCTTCAGTACACATAGTGTCTGATGTAACGGTATCCTTAAGTCCGACAGCTGCTGCAATTTCTCCAGCGTAGACGACCTTCACTTCTTCTCGTTCATTTGCATGCATACGAAGAATACGTGATACACGTTCTTTCTTTTCTTTTGTTGAATTGTAAATATATGAACCAGCTTCAAGACTCCCAGCGTAGACTCGGAAGAATGTAAGCTGTCCCACAAAAGGATCTGCCATCGATTTAAATGCAAGCGCCGTAAATGGTGCAGTATCAGATACTTCAACAATAACTGGTTCACCTGTATTACCATCAAGTCCCTTTGGTGGTGCGATATCAAGTGGTGATGGAAGGTAGTCAATAACTGCATCGAGCACAAGTTGTACTCCTTTGTTCTTAAGAGCCGATCCACAGAATACTGGGAAGATTTCGTTGGCAATAGTTGCTTTACGAAGTGCTGCCTTCAAAACTTCTTGTGTGAATTCTTTTCCTTCGAGATACTCTGTCATGAGATTCTCATCAGTTTCTACAATCTTCTCCACCATTTCGGCACGACGCTTCTTAGCTTCTTCTAGAAGTTCAGCAGGGATCTCAGCTGAGTCAACATCTTTTCCTTTATCACCTGTAAACTTGATTTCTTTCATGGTGAGAAGGTCGATGATACCATCAAAGTTTTCTTCAGCACCAATTGGCATGTGCATTCGCACTGCTTTCTTTGAAAGTCTGTCGAGAATAGAAGCATACGCCTTGTCAAAATTCGCTCCCATTCGGTCGAGCTTATTGATGAAACAAATACGAGGCACCATGGCGTCTGACGCATATCTCCAGTTAGTCTCTGACTGTGGCTCTACTCCTGCAACACCGTCAAATACTACTACCGCTCCGTCAAGCACACGAAGAGAACGCTTCACTTCAATGGTGAAGTCAATGTGTCCAGGGGTATCGATAATATTGAAGCGGCATTTTTTAGAAACATCTTCCTTTGACATGTACGTTGGATTCCAGAATGCAGTTGTTGCAGCAGAAGTGATCGTAATACCACGTTCACGCTCCTGCTCCATCCAGTCCATCACGGTTGCACCATCATGCACCTCACCAATCTTGTGTGATACTCCAGTATAAAATAAAATACGTTCAGTTGTCGTAGTCTTACCAGCGTCAATGTGAGCAATAACTCCAAAGTTACGTGTTTTGTTAAGTGGATAGTCGCGAGCCATATGGGTAGGGATTAGATGTTAGACATTAGATTTTAGATGTTGCGTTTTGCTTCGCAAAATAGAACTAGATCAAAATGTTCTTTAATAATTATAATAAATAGGGAAAAGAAAAACCGCTTCTGCAGTAGCTAGTATGCTACCACAAAAGCGATGTTTGGGCAATGAATTTAAGACGGCTGTTTTGTTAATTTGTCCATCAACTTTTTTGTATCAAAAATAACACTGGGTGTTGGTTGATCTGGTGGAGCATCCTCATTACCTCCGCCACCTCCATCATCTTCTTCCAAAATAATGCTTTCGCACACTGAACACCATTTAACAGGCTCACTTTTCAAAAGACCGATGCGGACACGACTTTCACAAAAGGTATGGGTATCATAAGACTCTACTTGCCTGAGATGGCCTTCAGAATTGGTTTTCATCCTAAATATAGAAGGTTTCCTGCCCTTATCGATCAGACCAAGTTTTTTTGCAATTTTTTGGGCATTCCTATTTTCAGAAAAAACCTTTATCATTTCCTTTATTTGTTCAAAATACATAAAGCAAGCCATTAGTAATCCAAAAAAAGAAAAATAGAAAAGACGCCAGTTAAAAAGAGCAGAAAATCTAGCGGAGCATTTTCAGTTTTCATTATACTTCTCCTATTGTGAATCTAATTGAAATCTAACAGATACAAAGAGTAATGTAAAGAAGTGAATCTTGCTTTTTACCTATACACTCCTTGCCTATGCCCCACATCTACAACTAGTACAATAAGCTCTTTTTTAATAATTGTGTAAATAATTCTATATGGCCAGACACGGAGAGAATAGTAGTCTTTATACTCCCCAGCTAACTTTTTACCAGAGAATGGATTTGTTTTTAGTGACTCTAGCACCCGTGCAATTTTTTGTGTATCTTTCTCAGAAAGCTTTTTGATACTCTTAACTGCAGTATTTTTAAACAACAAAGAGTATGACATGTTACTTTTTAGAAATTACGCGTGCTTTCTTTTTCTTTGCAATAATTTTCTTTACATCCGTAGACGGAAAAACTTTTTCAAAAGTTGTCCACTTCTTATAACTTTTATCACGTATTGCATCTCGTGTCTCTTTCACATCCCAACGAAGATGTGGGAATAGTGAAATAACTTCAAGTGTCTCAGCCCAGCTCTCAAAATTTTCAGCGGACATCATGACAACTTTTGGTTTTCCTTTTTCGGTAAAGGTAAAGATGGTCTGGGGAGACTGTACATCTTCTGCGACTTCAAAAAGCCGCTTACGTGCTTCTGATATGGAAATTGTTGTTTTGGTAGTCATGCATCTAGTCTAGCATGTGTACGTAAAAGTGTACATCTTAACTTCCAAGACGAATAAGGAGAAGTACGACCATATTAGATGCAAGGCACTAAAGATTTTTGCGACCAAGGCGTATAAGTAGTACGACGCGTGGAGTAAAAATCTTTAGTAACGAAGCAGATGAAGTGATTTTACTTGAAAGACCTGTCAGGCTCCATTTGGTCCACGCAAAGAAAGCGCCGTAAGGCGCTTTCTTTGCGGGACACACATTTTGCTCATGGGTGTAATTCGCTTCGCGAAATTTTCAGAAGAAATTGGATGCAGTACGCGAAGCTTAGAAATTTTTTACAGAAGACGTACACCCAAGTACGGCGACTGTGGAAAATTTCGTAGCGACAAAGTAATGCGCCAATTTCTTCTGAAAATTGATTACCAAGCGAAGTGAGCGAATGCTTTATTCGACTCAGCCATTCTGTGAGTATCTTCCTTCTTCTTCACTGCTGTTCCTTCGTTATTCGCAGCTGCCATAAGCTCATCTGCAAGCTTGAATCGCATTGCCTTTCCTTTCTTATTATTCGCAGCTTCAAGAATCCATCGTAATGCAAGCATGAAGCGACGGTCTTCACGAACCTCACGCGGCACCTGGTAGTTAGCTCCACCGATACGACGTGAACGAACTTCAGTCACAGGCCCAGCATTCTGAAGAGCCATGTTGAATGTCTCAAGAGGGTCAGTCACATTAAGCTTTTCTTTGATGATATCAAAAGCACTGTAGACGATGTCTTGTGCAGTTGATTTCTTCCCTCCTTCCATCACATAGTTAATAAACTTTGAAACTTTTGTAGAATTATATCGTGAATCTGGTCCAACGATATTTCTATTTTTTACTTTTCGGCGCATATTTTTTGGAGACGTCAGACAATAAGACAACAGATATCAGATGAATACGAATGCATTCGGTCTGATGTCTGACTATCTGTTATCTGCTGTCTAGTTTATCTTGTGTAATCGTTCCCCGAAGCAAAGGGTACTCCACAAGATTATTATTCAGTAAGTGCTTCAATACTCAATAACGAGTGTTCTCTATACTACAATATTTCCACTAAAAGTGCAAAAGCAGGGCAGTGAAAAATATAATACTTGCAAAAAAAACTCCTTTATTACAAGCCCTCCTACCACTTTTACAATATTGCTTCTACTTAAGACAAGCTTTCAAGAAGAACGTCTATTGCTTTGCCAGACTTACCGTACATACTAAAGAAGTTACGATTATTAATCACATCACTTTTATATCCTTTGGCAACAAGAGTGCTTGCTACTTCATAATCAAGCCCATGTTCACTTGTTGTACCTTTGAAACAAGCAAGATTATCTACTACTACCTGCGCTTTTCCCGATTCAATAAGCCTAAGCGCTACTTCACTGTCAAGATAATTAATTTCTTTATTATTTATTGTGCGACTACTCATATATTTACTAATAGCTTGTATTTGTCCTGCTTCAATGAGTTTCAAAACTAAATCTAAACGGCCAGAATAGTTAAAGCAATCCAAACCTTTTACAACAGATTCTGTACACCCTGCATCAATAAGTTTAAAGGCTACTGTATTACTAAGTTCTATAAACTGCGAGGGCTCATTAGGGAATCTTTCGACAATGGCTTCAGCTAAGCTCATACTTTTCCCTCCATCAATAAGTTTTTCGGCGACTGCATCCCCAAGATTATAAAAACATTTAAGTTTCTTGGAAAAAAACTCAAGCTGCCCGGCATCAATTAATGTAAGAGCCATCCATGTATTATTTCGAACATTAAATCGGTCCATTGATTCTAGAATAGCTTTTGCTCCTCCCGACTTAAGAAGTTTATTGAATACAATTTTATAATCATTATCGCCAAGAAGTCCGAAGACTCGTACAACAGCCGCTGACTGTCCTACCTCAATAAGCCTCGAATACAGATTAACATCCGGTTTGAGTGTACCTAGTAAATTATTTGCAACATCTGATTCATATCCAAGTTCAATAAGTCTAAAAGCTACTTCTTTATCTACAAAATGCGTGTGACTAGACACAAATGAACCTAGATTTTTCGCTACAACTTCAGCCCTGCCAGTATCCATAAGGGTAAGGGCAGCTTTATCTAAATTTCTATAGTATGGGCTGCCACTATCTTTTGCATCATCTTTAGTTAGTTCTTGTAGTAAAACTCTTAAATCTAGATGTCCTTCTAGTTTCGGCACATGGTTTGGTTCTACTTTAAATGGTGGCATAAATTATAAATTAATTCTACACCTTTAAGTGTATCTCTCTCTCTAATTTTGCAAGTTTTTATAGGGGATTTTTGGTTTTATGGTAGTTACAATTAACAAGTGGCAGTCAGTTGCCTTCTCTTTTTCATCCCCATGGAAACAAGATAGTTCTCGTTAATTCTAGTGCTTCTTTACCTCTAACCTTACTCAAACTTTTACCCACAGGTCTCCCTCACAATCGCCTCTCGTGTCGCTCCATACACCATACCTGTCTCTGGGAGTCCTACACTTCGTTGATATGCTTTAACAGCTTCTATAGTAAGA
>JAYUCW010000114.1:0-7282 GCA_043740125.1 Minisyncoccota bacterium | reverse complement strand
TGTTCATGTACTTCGTTGGTCAATGTATGAAGAAATCTAAAGGCGCTGGAAATCCAGGAGTGTTCCAGGAACTACTCAAGACAGCCCTTAGCCAGTAGACTTTAGCACTGAAATTCAAAAACAGAATGTCTAAGACATTCTGTTTTTGAATTTTGTATTCTTTCTACAGTCTACAAGCTACGGTCTAAAGTCTATTTTATTTCCAGCATCTGTACCAAAATATCACCAAATGCTTTCACAGTATCATCTTCATATAATGAAAGTGTAATGACGTCTTTCTTCGAAGCTTTTTCAAGTGCTTTTATTTTCTTAGCAATTTCTTTCTTATCTTGGATTGTATCTACTTTAGAAAGTACCACAATTTCTTCAAGTTTAAGTAGTGCTTTGTCGTACTTACCAAGTTCTTCACGAATAGTTGTGTACACTTCTCCCACATCTTCATTATCAGCTGCCACGAGATGTACAAGCGCCTTAGTGCGTGTGATATGACGGAGGAATTTATGCCCCAGACCTTTACCATCGCTAGCTCCTTCAATGAGTCCAGGGATATCTGCAAGTACGTATGAAAAGTATGCACCGAGGTTCGGCTCAAGCGTTGTGAAAGGATAATCCCCGATCTTCGCTCCAGCGCGAGTAAGAGCATTAAGCAGGGAAGACTTCCCTGCGTTCGGTAAACCGATAAGACCGACATCCGCAATGAGCTTAAGCTCAATGTCAAAGGTCGCAAATTCTCCTTTTGTACCTTTTGTAAATTCTTCTGGTGTACGGTTAGTGGCAGATTTAAACTTCTCATTACCTTCACCACCTTTTCCACCACGAAGTACCATAAAGTCTCCTTCCTCCATGAACTCATAACGTTTATCATACTCGCGATTATACACGACAGCTCCACGTGGGATTTCCAAGAATAAATCTTCAGCATTTGAACCATGCATACTACGCTTCTGCCCCATTTCTCCTTCTTGTGCATCCCATTCTTTTTTGTGTTTATACACTGAGAGTGCTTGGATGTCACGAACAACCCGGAAGTAAACATCTCCCCCTTTCCCCCCATCTCCTCCTGCTGGTCCTCCGAAAGGAATACCTTTTTCACGGCGCCAACGAACAACACCGTCGCCACCTTTGCCGGCTTTTATGAGGAGAGTTACGTGATCGATTAACATGGTAGGTAGTTGTTATTTTTAGTTTTTAGTGGTCCCTTCGCCTGCTGGCTTCGCGTCCTAGTCTGTTGACTACGGACACCTGCGTCACCTCCGTTCCTTGGCATCTTCGCGGCCGAGCCGTCTCGAACTAGTAGTTTAGTGAAATACATACAGAGAAAGTAACTAGTGTTGAGATAATACCATATTTCTAAGACTTTTGCAAGAAGATATTGACTTTATTTTTAAATAATGTATTATAGAAAGTGAGCTGTGAGAATTCTCTCGCTGTTCTTTTCATTAACCCTACCTCTACAAGCCGATCTATGAAAAGTAGACGTGACTTGAACAGGAAAAGGAATACTCATGTCAATACGTATTTATGTAAACTGTAGTGAACAACATCTTCTCAACATATCAAAAATTGTTGGGACAATAGATTCAGAGAAAGTGTACTTCCCAGTTCCCTGTAAAAACCTAAGAGAAATTTCAATCCCAAAAAAAGTTACCCCCTTAGTCCTTCTGATCACTTGGGAAAGTCGTTTCTTCAAAGGGGACGGTTACTCCTTCCCTCTCGGTCTCTACACAAGTAGAGATTACAGAGTTGAAGTAACGAAATCTTTTACTACTCGCGGCAATAGAGACTATTCAGTATACGATACTGGGTACTCTGTAAAAGGTTCATTTACCAGCCTTTCTACTGCCCAAGCATTTGAACATGAGTTCATCTATGGCGAAATCATTCCTACCTACCCATTAACCCCGAGGAGTAACCTCTCTGCAGAGCAGTATACTGATATGTGCAAAGATGTGGTCTCAAATAGAGTTCGCTTGGACAACTTGGAAGTACTGCTTCCTGGCCTTCAACTTAAGGCGGCAGTCTACAAGGACATACCTACTCAATTGAGCGAACTTGAATCCCGTCTTGCCCAAGTGATGAACCATCTCACGAATTTGGAACAATTCCAGCAAAACAAGGTAGCGGTTCCCGTCTAACAAACGAGAGCTCATACCACCAAAAGCCACTCTCGAGTGGCTTTTTATTTTGTGGGTTACTCTAAAAATGACATAATACATAACTTTGTCAATTCTTGACCGTATACATAATAAGTATAGAATAAACGTATATGAAAAAAATACTTACTTTTATTTTTAGCGCAGCACTCCTTTTTAGTGGTGCCTCTTTGGCGTCTGCTCAGATGTATTCTTATGGGAATCAAAATAACACCTACAGTAACTACAGCTATTGTGGAACCTATGGAAACTATGGTTGTGGTTCCTCTCAACAGTATCAAGTAGCTTCTTACTACTATACTTCTGGCTGTTACACATACTACTACGATGGCTATAAACGATCATCTTCTATTGTGAGTTATAACTGTCAACAAACAAATACAAATTATAATTATCAGTACACCTATACCTATCCACAACAATACCAGAGTAACTATGTGTCACCATATTACACCTACAAATATTCAAATGGCTCATGGTATCCGTCATATATAAATACAAATAATAATGGATATACAGATACCTACTATAATAATAATTCATATTATAATAATTCTTACAATCAAGGAAACTATTCAAATAATTGCTATTGGCAAGGTGGGTATCAGATGTGTTACTAACACAGCCATTAGACTGTAGCTTGTAGACTGTAGCTATACATACAAAAGCGACATCGTAAGATGTCGCTTTTGTATTTTCTTTTCCTCCTCTTTCTTTTTATGGAAAAGTGAGGGATTTATTTCACAAGAAGCAACTTGCATAGGCGGACGCGCCGAGCAGGAAGAGAATTTGTAGCAACAAATTACTCTGTTTGCTTCGACGAAATAAAGCCTAACTTTAAACTCTCACTTTCTAATAATTTCTCAACCTCTCACTTTTATCATGACTCCTTATCTTCTCATGTACTTTCGCCTCAATCTGACGAATACGTTCACGAGTAACACCGAATTCTGCCCCTACTTCTTCAAGCGTATGCATCACACCATCGAATTCACCTAGCCCGTTACGCATCTCAACAATCTTACGCTCTTTTGGAGAAAGGTCATTAAGAATTTCGTTAATCTGATCAGATAAAATACGATGTGAAGCCTCAGCGTCCGGTGAAAGGATTTTATCATCTGCAATGAACTCACCGAGAGTACTCTTATCATCATCATCTCCAATAGGCTTTTCAAGAGATACAGTATCTTGGTTAATATTTTCTATAATATGAATTTTATCAACATCAACATTCATTTCAACTGCGATTTCTTCTGCGAGAGGATCTCGTCCGAGATCTTGTGACAAACGACGGACAACTTGCTTATACTTGGCAATTGTTTCTACCATGTGCACGGGAATACGAATTGTACGAGACTGGTCAGCGAGCGCTCTGGTGATTGCTTGTCTAATCCACCATGTAGCATAGGTTGAAAACTTGAATCCTTTTGTATAATCGAATTTCTCTACAGCTTTGAAGAGGCCGAGATTTCCTTCCTGAATAAGATCAAGAAGTGTAAGATCAGATGATCGTCCAACATACTTCTTAGCAATAGAAACGACGAGACGGAGGTTAGCTTTTGCAAGGAGTGTCCCTGCTTCCATGTCTCCTTTTTCAATACGAATAGCAAGCTCACGTTCATTATCTCCTGAGATAAGCGGGTATTGGCCGATTTCACGAAGATACATTTGGATACTATCGTGGCTACTGTCTCTCCCTTCCATTTTAAGAAGATCTTCATCCATATCAAGGAGATTACCTCCTTCTAAAATATCGATCTCTGCCTTATTAATCTTCTCATACAATTCTTCAAGGTACAGGATATCAAGTTCTATATTTGGAAAATAACGAATAATTTCATCATAGGTAATGAAACCACGCTCCTTTCCTTTTTGAATAAGCTCTTGTTCGTTCTGATCACGCGTTGTGATCTTCTTTGGTTTTTCTATGATCTTTGGCTTAGAGGGTCCAGTTTTGATAGTAAAAGCCTTTGGTTTGTACTTTGGCTTTACTTCGACGACTGGTGCTACTTTCTTCAAAACAGGTTTTACTACTTTCTTAGACGCAATAACTTTTGATGCTGATTTCTTAGATACTATCTTTTTAAGGGCAACTTTCCCTGTCCCGTGAAGCGTACTCGCGGAGTGGGATTTAGGTATGACTTTCTTCGCATTCTTTGGTACATTTTTTGTACTTTTATTTTTAAGTGTTGTAACGACTTTCGTCTTTTTTACAACAGTCTTTTTTGCTTTTGCATTTTTTGCTACGGTTTTAGCCGCAGTTTTTTTCGGTGCACTCTTTTTTTGTGAAGATACTTTTTTGGCCATATAAACGGTACCTGCGATTATAACACAAATAAACTACATAGTCTATATAGTTTTCCCCATAATTATATTTATATAAATTCACGGACTAGCACTAGAAGCTTTAAAATTGGATGAGCTCCGCGAAGAAACAAAGATTTTTTATGAGATGTACGAATAGTACATTGAAGAAAAAATCTGACGTTTCGACAAAGGAGATCGCCAATTTTAAAGCTTCTAGTCAATGGCTTTCTTAGCATGCTCATATATCTCTTGTAGAATTACTTCATGGTCGGCGCCATCTTCACGTAACTTCTTTTGGAGCATCATAAGGTGTGCTTTATGTTGTTCTTTCTTATGTGTTGTCATAAGGTCTTTAAAATAACTTACTTTATCTACGATTATTCTTTTTTCTAATTCAAACATTTCTTCTTGAATGATACCATCCGGGAATTGTCCTTTATCTAATGGAAGAGATAAAAATTCTTCATCTTTTTCTTTCCCAATAAGCCTAGCGAAAGCAATAATCTCCCTTTCTAAACGAACCATACCCACAAGGGGTGCTTGAAGATTTTCTGTAACGAGATCTTCTTGTGCTAGTATACCGCGACTTAGTTCTTCAGTTAATGTGTCTTCTGGGATTGCTGATTTTTGAGAAACAACTCGTATAAAATGAGCTTTATCTATTGGAGATTGGATAGACCTTATAAAAGGAAGCACCTCTGTCACAATTTTCTTTCCTCTTTCTCGTTCATCAGTCACTGTGCTTACAACTCTATCTGTGAGAATTTCTATAACATGTTTCTTTTTTTCTACGGCATGTACCCATTTAGTTCTATCCTCTAAAATAAGATCTGCGGGATCTTTTTTCCCAATATCTTGTACAACATAGACATCAAGGCCTCCCAGAAGGCAGAGCAGAGCGGTTTTTTTAAGTGCATTCTGTCCGGCATCATCCATATCAAATGAAAGAATAACTGTATCACAAAAGCGTTTAATGATATGGATATGTTCATCCGTAAATGCAGTTCCTGATACCGCTACTGTATTGTGCACCCCTGCTTGATAGCTCATACAGAGATCCATCTGACCTTCTACTACAACGACAGACTTTTTTTCTGCCATGCTTTTCTTCGCAGTATCATATCCAAAAAGAATTTTAGATTTGTGATAAAGAGATGTCTCTGGGGTATTAACGTATTTCCCTTGAGCAAGTGTGGGGTCCACAAGCGAAGGCATAATACGTCCTGAGTAACCAACAGTAGCGCCTGAAACATTTCGTATTGGGAACATGACGCGCCCTCTAAATCTATCGTACCAACCTTTCGTCTTACCATTATCATCACGCGCTTCTATCATAACACCTGCCTCTACCATTTCTTCCGGTTGATACCCTTTCTGTGACAGAGTCATAAAGAGGTCTCGCCACTCATTCTTTGCATATCCAATATGAAAGGTTGCGACAGTTTCGTCAGATATACCCCGCTCCATCACATACTTTTTTGCTTCAGGGCTATTTTTTAAATTTTTTTCAAAATGATCTGTCGCGTCTTTTAAAAGTGAAATGAGTCGTGTATCTTCTTTATTCTTTTGTGAGTTAGTAAGCTCTACTCCTGCTCTATCAGCTAAAATTTTAAGTGCTTCAAAAAATGGAATGTTCTCTATTTTTTCTACGAAAGTAAAAATATCCCCATGAGTTTGGCAACCGAAGCAGTGAAATGATTTTCGTTCTGGTGAAACATAAAATGATGGCGTTTTCTCATTATGAAATGGGCAGCGCGCACGGAACTGGGCACCTGATTTTTCAAGACGAATATAGGTGGAGACCACATCTGTTATGGAGAGATTTTCTTTGACTTGGTCTTTGGGGTTCATGATAGAGAGACTGTAGACTTTAGCTTGTAGACTATAGCCAATACATACAGCCTAGTTTATAGGTAATGAGAGATAGTTACTAGTTGACAGACTTTTTAAGTATACACAAAAAGAAAAAGCCGACACAGGATCGACTTTAGATACAGTACATTAAACTAAGTAAGTTAGCTGAGCCCACTGCACGTTGATCAAGGAGGTTTAAGCCTGACGTGCAGTGGGGGTATTACCATGTCTAGCTCCAACAGCTAGATACTCAGCAAGGAAGCGTACGCTTATCGCAGTTCACTGCGAAAGTCCCACGCAAAAACTCAACTTCTTTGTAAAATTCGAACAACCAGTGGGGACACCGTGACGAAAAAAGAAAGAGAGCTTACACCTAAAAAAAATATAGCATACTACAGCACTTTGTCAAGCAAACTAGCCTGAATTCTCACCTGAAAGAATTGACAAAGTATTATTTTAAGTGCATAATAAAAATATAGTTCTGTAATAACTTTTGAATAGGAGGAATTCATGGGATCTTTATATGCAGATAAAGTTAAAGAAGAAATTTCAAAACCTGTGTTTACTTGTGAAGGTTGCAATTGGTGGTTTTACGCAGGGGAAATTAAGCAATCTGTGATGGTAACTGAAATCTGTGGAGGTTGTAATCTCGAAAAAGAATGCCACAGCACTCTGCTTGCTGATCTTCCTTCACGGCACTATCGGGGAAATTGTGGAGGTGGAGAAAGAAGGTCTTTCAACAGAGGAAATTCTTAGCTGAATTCCGATCCACAAAAAAACTCTGCGAAATTTCTATGAAATTTCTAAAAAATGAGTTTAAATAAATACGTCTCATGCTAATCACATGTAGACGTTTTTTTATTTCGACTTCAATTAATATTATTAATATAAAATTACGTAAAAAAGCGGACTGTGGTAATGGATTTCAAATAGAAATTCCAACTCTTATAAAATTTCCTTTAATGTCA
>JAYUCW010000113.1:0-1156 GCA_043740125.1 Minisyncoccota bacterium | reverse complement strand
CTTCTCTTCACGAAAGTCAAAGAAAGTGATTTTTGTGCCATCATCTTCACAGAAAACTTGAGTGGACTCGATGATGTCTATGAAGTCATATGCAATGTGCTCAGGTGAGCAATCACAAAGAGTCTGAATATCTTTTTGTCTGTCTCTTTGTTCAAGAAGATGGTCAATGAGAGGGTCTCGTCCTTCATCGAAGCATTCAATCGGTTCATGTACCTCATACAAGAAAAGTAATTCATCTCTTGTGAGTGGATCCATACGTTTCTTTAGTCCAAGAAGTCTTAACTGCTTCAAATGTTCAAGTGCCTTATTTGTAACAATGCGGGACTGTCCCTGATCATTTACTGTTTTACTTAAGGTGTCGAATGCCTCTAGTAAATCTGAAGCGTACTCATCTGCGAGAGTTGGGATATCATCACTTTCTGATTTTACTTGAAGAAGCCTCTTGGCTTTGAGATCATACTCAATAGTAACTACAGGATTATGGGTTTCAGTATCACGGAAAGAAAGTATTTCTACTTCCCCACGTTTTATCTTGTTCACATAACTCGTACTTGTTCCTACACAGTGATCCATATATTCTGACTCTTGTTCAAGGTGTGGCATGTTAAGTAGTCGTGCCATATAGTACTCTCCGTTTGCTGTCTCAAAAAGATTCTCATAAGGATTATATGTTTCATTACCACTCATTTCTGCTCGCTTCTTTCTAAGCTCTGAAATTTTTTGCAGTGTCTTCATTTCGTGCATTTCAAAAAGCTTGTCTATACTCCCTTTTGGACTATCTAAAAATCGAGGAGATTCAACGATTGCATCAATACACGTTGGAACATCTATTTTTGCAGAATCGCCATTGTCCTCATAGTGACGTGCCAGTTTAAGCTGAAGTGTTTTTATTTGACTTTCAGAAAGTGACCGAAGGCTTTTAAGATTCGTCTTTCCATCTCCATTCCCAAGAAGCCTTTCTTCGTAAGACTCTTCTAATCTCTTGTTACACGCTTCGGCTATTTGATGTGTAAGATTTTCTATATATTGCAGACCTATTGATTCTGGAAGTCTATAGAGTGCTGAGGTAAGCTCTGACTCAACTGAATGAGATGGTTGTATTCCGAATTTTCCTTCGAATTTTTTAGGAGGCATGGGTTACTAAATGTAATAACTA
>JAYUCW010000112.1:0-3036 GCA_043740125.1 Minisyncoccota bacterium | reverse complement strand
TACTGGCTAAGGGCTGTCTTGAGTAGTTCCTGGAACACTCCTGGATTTCCAGCGCCTTTAGATTTCTTCATACATTGACCAACGAAGTACATGAACATGTTTTCTTTCCCAGCTTTATAGTCTGCTACTTGGGTAGGACTTTCGGTGATAACTTCATCGACAATTTTTTGGAGGAGCGCTGGATCATTTTTTTGGATAAGACCTTTTTCTTCTGCTACTTTTTTCACATCAATAGTTTTGTCAGCGAGTATAAGTGGAAGTATATCTTTTGCACCACGAGAAGAAAGTTCATTTTTAACAATCATATCCAGAAGGGTTATAAAACTTGAAGGCGTTGGGAAATTCTCACGAGTCAGTTCCTTATTTTCCTTTTTAAGAAGACCAAAAATATCGGCAACAAGATAATTTGAAGCGAGTGTTACAAATGCAGCATCTTTTCTGTTAATAACTTCATCAAAATAAAATGCAACAACAGGGTCAGTAATAATAATATCCGTCATGTCTTCTTTGAGTCCTGTGTCTAAAAGACGAGTGCGACGAGCTTCTGGCATCTCAGGAATTTCTTTTCGCATCGCTTCGATATCGAAAAGTTTCGAGAGGTAGAGCTTTGGAAGATCAGGATCAGGGAAATATCTATAGTCGTGAGCATTTTCTTTTTTACGTTGTGAGAATGTTTCGAGCTTACTCTCATCCCATCCACGGGTCTCTTGCACAACAGCCCCACCTGATTCGATGAGGTCGATGTGACGTGCAACCTCATACCGAATAGCTCCTTCAACGGAAGCGAATGAGTTAATATTTTTCACCTCTACCTTCGTTCCAAGTCCTTTGTATCTGTCTGCACGTTCTGCTATAGTCTGCGTGGTCTGCGAGATAGGAGCGACAGAGATGTTAGCCTCGATACGCATTTGCCCCATATCCATATTGGCCTCTGATGCTCCTACATAACGAAGGATCTGTTGAAGTGCTCTTGCGAACTCTCCTGCTTGCTCTGCAGAGTGAATCACTGGCTCTGTTACAAGCTCCATGAGTGGTACACCAGCGCGGTTGTAGTCCACAAGAGTCATACCATTAACGTGAGATGACTTTGCAGTGTCTTCTTCAAGGTGAATACGGGTAAGCTCTACACCATTAATCATACCGCCTGAGACGATAGGGAGTTTGTATTGAGAAAGTTGATAGCCTTTTGGAATGTCAGGATAAAAGTAGTTCTTGCGATCAAACTCTGTAAAGTCCGCGATATCTGCTCCAACTGCGAGTCCAACTTGGATGACTTTCTTAACAGCTTCCTTATTTGGCACAGGAAGGGTCCCAGGGTGTGCCATACACACTTCACAGATGTTTGTGTTGGGAAGTACAGCCTGTGGGTCATTTTTGCAGCCACACCACATTTTGGAAGCTGTGTGGAGCTCGGCATGGACTTCAAGTCCAATAGTGGTTACATAGTGAAGGGGATCGTTTGACATGAGATATATTCTACCACTATTTGACTTTTATGTTAAGCTATGTTATTATCCTAATGGATTCTTTCACAATTTTTTGGAGATGACAATGACAGATTCTATTTACGTTTCTCATGTTCCTTCCGCTTCTTTTGATGAAAAAATTGATGCTGGTCGTTATTTCGGTTCTGATGGCGCAATTGCGATGTCAACAGCTGAACTTGACAGTCACCGGCCGTTACTTCTCACGGAGACGAAGCTTCATTTCATTATGAAGCATGTCAAAGTGCTTTACTCAGCTTTAACTGCACAAGCCAAAGGAAACATGTTTCAAAAAATGCGCATCCTTTCGCTATTGTTACAACTAAATTATTGGGCCAATCTTGTTTGGCAATTCGCCTCATACCGTCATAATCTTGATGCTGGAGAATACCACGTTTTGATGTCAGTATGGGCAAGAACACTACAAGTTCTGCATCGTCTACATCTGTCCAATATTTTGACCAAAAAAAGAGCATTACTTCATGTAAAAATGATGGATGCTTTCAAGATGATCAGAATGAAAGCTGATGCTGAAAGTAAAAACTATAGTCTTTCTAACAATGGAGATATTAGTCCAGCATCCCGCACCCATCTTTTAGCATTAAGTCTTCTTTATGAACTTAATCAAGATGGTCTGTACGATTTCAAAGAATCTACAGAGGTATGTACTCTCAAGGAAAATCTTTGGTGGTTTGCTGTGAATTTCTCATCATCAAATGATCGTGAAATGGCGCAGTTGGTGTGTCAATTGTTCCGTGCAATTGGTCATCCAAAAGAAGCGGAAGAAATTGCTCTACGTGTCGGAAATTTAGATCAGTCAAACAAATCAAAAGCTTGCCTTTGATCTTCTCAACTTCTTCGGAAGTCAAAAACCGAATCCTTTATGGTTCGGTTTTTTATTTTTACAGGTATATAAAAACACACTGGTACATTATTCTTTTACTTCAATTACCTTTGCGATAGGAAGATACTTTTTGTTCCACGTTTCTTGACGTTTTGCATATTGGCAACTTTTAGTGATGATATCTTGTGTCATTTCTCCTAAAGGTATAGCTCCTTCTAAAAATTTTCCAATGCTTACATATTCAAGGCCGAATCTCTTCATGTCTTCACTTGTATAACCTTTTCTCATAATATTCTTTACTTCATCTATCATGCCTATTGCGAGCCGTTTTTCTAAGCGTTTAGTAATACGTTCACGTAAAAGTTCACGTGAAGGAGATAACAAGTAGATCTGAGTGTCATATGTGAGCTTTGGTGCTAATTGAACTGGTACTACTCCGAGTGAATTTATTATCTCAAGAGCGCGAATAACCCGTACACGATTATGTCTATCAATATTTTCTGCACGAGTTTTATCTTTCATTGTTAGTTGTTGGAAAAGTTCTTCAGAGGAATACTTCTCGAGTTCATCACGCAGTTTTTTATGTGGAGGCACGTGTGGAAGTGATGAGTCACAAATGAGGGCATCAATGTATTGCCCTGTGCCACCACAAATGATAGGGGTTTTACCACGAGAGAGGATATCTTCTAGGATGGGTAAAGTGTCGCG
>JAYUCW010000111.1:0-1178 GCA_043740125.1 Minisyncoccota bacterium | reverse complement strand
AAGCAGAAGCTGATTACTGCAATACTTCTGAACTCGTCTGTAACTTTGGATGAAAAGAAGAAAAACAAAAAGTAGGTCCTATTGGGAGCTATATGCCTGCTTTATTAACTAAAAATACGTATATGACAACAATAATCAATAATCCAAATAGTGGTGAGAGTACCAGTGGAGGAATAGTAATCGGTGCTGCATTAGTTATTGTCCTTCTTGTAGGGCTGTTCTACTACTATGGTCCTCTTGGAAAAAAGACTACTACCTCGACACCAACCTCAAATGTAAATGTTGATGTTACTCTCCCTACTCCTCAAAATAATAATCGGTAAACTATAAGCAGAAAAGAATCCTCTAGATACTATCTAGAGGATTCTTTTTTTATTATAATTTTTTAATTTGTACCTATCCTCGTACCATTTTAACAAGACCAATCAATACACATGCACCGATGATTGCAACTATGAAACTATAGAGATTAAACCCCGTTATATCGGTTTGCCCGAAATAACTCATGATCCAACCACCGATTGTTGCACCAACTATACCAACAATAATGTTAAGAATTGTTCCCTGCTGTGCATTAGTATTCATGATAATTGACGCAACCCAGCCCACTAATGCTCCGAATATGATCCATAAGATTACTCCCATATTTTGATGTATTTATTAGTAATTTTGTAAATGTAAACTCTATCTACAACATTTATGACGTTGTAACCTCCTAAATCTTACGGACTTCTTTTACGATGAATACATCCAGCCCAGCAACAAGGTCTCCTTTTTCCTGCCGCAAGGTTTTCAAACATTATTCTTATTCTACGATTTTTTGTTTCTAGTTCTTTAGCAGACTCAATCCAACATAACCACTCATTACGTGCAAGAGGAGTAATGTCCTCCCATGCTGTGTGTACTCCTTTATGAGAGGAGATATTTTTTTGCAAGCTTGTTGAGATTGTATGTACCGTGCCGGAGTTTACATCTTTTTTTGTTATATGAGTACTATACATGGCTCAAGTATACATGAGGACTTCTTCTTATACATAAGACTTAGATTTTTATGATAACTATTATTTTTCTGCGAGTAGTTTTTTAAGAGGATTTTTTACAAGAGTATACGCAATATAATATGAAAAAAGAAATGTTACACATACTATAAAGAGACTCATATAAAGAGGAAGAATAGC
>JAYUCW010000110.1:0-3074 GCA_043740125.1 Minisyncoccota bacterium | reverse complement strand
TGTTGCTGGGAGGTACATTTGTTTTCAAAGTGGATGCCAATATGGTAATCAATTTTCGAGTAACGGATTCAATGCTAACGGAGATCCTATAGCACTCTATACCTGTGCCAGCGGTGCTGCAGCCAATTGTGGCCAGTTTGCAAACGTCACAAGATTAAATCCGCCATGGTTTGATGAGGTTACTATCTTCGATCTTTGTAGTAACAATAGCGGGAGAGATACCCAAAACCCTCCTAGTACAGCGCAGGCTTGGAATTGGACGTGTATCAATTTTAACACTTCTAATACCATCTGTACCGCACCAAGGTATGGTTGCCGAACAGTCACAGACTCTAACTACACATTACCTCAGTATGGAGCTTCTGGACCAGCGAATAATTATGGTTGCGCCCTCACCTGCGCAAACGGAGCAAATGACTATTCTACGTGTCTTAATGTTCCCTTCGGACCTACTGGATATATCACTGGACCATCCACATGTAGCATCCTCGTTGGTGCAAGCACCTGTAGTGCTACAGTTTCCTGGCTAACAAATAACCCTGTCACAACGTCTGCCATAACAACCAATGTTCCTACAAACAATACCATCCTCTACACCGCAAATAGCGGAGGACCTTCAGCTGTTAGTGTAACCGGAGGAGTTGCTCAGACTTTCTATCTTTATAATAATAGTACTTTACTTGATAGTCTTACCATAACACCAACGTGTGCACTAGGTAGTTGGGATACTCTCTATGGCAGGTGTGCCGACCCTCGTATTCTTAATCCGTTGGTAATTAATGACTATTACCCACCTGGAACATTCACCTTTTCTTGTAGCGGATCGACACATTATACGGTTGTTAGAGCAGGAGTCGTCTATGTCGCTACGACAACGTACACTACTCCTGTGAGCATCAGTGGAGTAAACACTGCTGGTAATTATGTCTTACGCTGTCTTTCTGGAAATGTTGCTAGTGATGCTGTTGTGTACTACAACACAACACCAAGTAGTCCAACTGTAAGTGTCAAAATAACTCCCAAAACTATTACCCCCGGTGAGAAAGTTACCGTTTCTTGGGACACAGCATACCCAACAAATGCCTGTACCCTCACTGCAAGAGTAGTATGTGCTAACAACGCTTGTAGTGCAGCGCAACTTGCAGAAACAAGCAGCTTAAACGCCATCTTAAACACCACAACAACTGATAACAATGATCCAAATACTTCTAGAAACCTCCAAACAGCGGTCAAGACAGTAGCGCCAGGTCATATGGGTACTGACTGGAAAGCGCTCGGGAAGAAAACGCTCTCAATACGTTATACAACTGACTTTACCTATGATTGTGGAGGAGCAAACAAAGAGACAAAAAGAGTGCAAGTAACCCACAGTGAGGAACAATAACCTAGAGAAATAAGTAGACAACAAATGAATAGACAATAGACCCTAAGAGATCTTAAGACCTTATACCATCTCTAACTAACTACCCCCTTGTATTGTCATCCTCGCGAATGCGGGCGAGTCAGCAGACTCGGATCTTGGATCACACCAGTGTTTAAACCTAGATACCCGGTCGACAGGAAAAGTGTCGACACCTAGAAGAGGACTGCAATTTCAAAAGATTGATTACTCTCACCAGGACTGCATTTTCAACAGACTGTTTACAGTCTGTTGAAAATGGGAGCAATCTAAGAAATTGGGAGCCTGTAGACGGCCTCCGCGGGTATGACACAGTGGATGCGTTATGTAGATATGGTATTACTTAACCCCTATCTTTCAAGTCCTTTTTCTAAAAAAGTTTCGTTTATAATGATGCAGTCAACGAAGCAAAAAGCTGTAGATCTTTACCAAAAGACACATAAAAACGTAAATTATATCTATAAATAAGTATTATTTACGTTTTTATTGACATTTATTCATAAATAACTTATAATATAATATATTATTTATGATAAAAAACAGCAAAAAGCTTCAAAAAATACTTGATTTGAAAAAGAAGTATGACATTCTTAAAAAAGAAAAAGATTCACTTTTAAAAATTATTGAGGAAATTGAGATTGCAGAATCTGTCTACAACTCAAATGCTATAGAAAATTCGACCCTAACCTTGGGAGACACCGAAAGAATACTCCTTGATTTAGAAGTGTCAAAAAACTACTCACTACGAGAGGTATTCGAAGCAAAAAACTTAGCGAGAGTGTATGAATATATAGACAAGAAAAAAAACTCTATCATTCTTAACCAAGAAACAATACTTCTACTACATTCACTACTACTTGGTGCTATTGAGGACTCCATTGCTGGAAGATGGAGAAAAGAGAATGAGTACGTGCGTGTAGGTAAACACATAGCTCCAGCCCCAGAACATATTCTTAGAATGATGGAAGTCATGTTGTACGAGTACAAGGTAGAGCATACTCTCAACATTTTTTCAAAAATTGCATACTTTCATTTGCAATTTGAGACAATTCATCCATTTGTGGACGGCAATGGTCGTATCGGTCGTGTGCTTATTAATCTACAACTTCAGGAATTTGGATATCCAAATATTATTATTCGAGATAAAGAGAAGCATCTTTACTACAAAACTTTTTCTAATTTTAGAGACAATACATCTACAAAAGAAATGGAAAAAATTATATATCTTGCGCTATCTGAAGGATTACATAAAAGAATTGCATACTTGGAAGGTAAGTCAATTATAACACTCACAGAGTATGCTAAGAAAAATAAAATCCCCCTCGCTAATGTAATTAACCAAGGTAGACGTCAGACTATAGAAGCTTTCCGTGAGAAAGGAGTCTGGAAGATCGGAGTATAAACGTGAGAGAAGATGAAAAAAAACTATGTTCACGGTTATGAGCACATAAACGTAATGTAAAGCAAAAATAAAAAGAAAGGGCTCGCATAGCGAGCCCTTTCTTTTTTGACCCCTTCTTTATCTTTCTTATGTATACATTCTTAAGATAAAAAAGTAGCCAGCCTTTAATTACACGTCTCCCTCACAATCGCCTCTCGTGTCGCTCCATACACCATACCTGTCTCTGGGAGTCCTACACTTCGTTGATATGCTTTAACAGCTTCTATAGTAAGA
>JAYUCW010000109.1:0-18880 GCA_043740125.1 Minisyncoccota bacterium | reverse complement strand
GTTGCAGGAACTTGAGATCCGTTAACTACTTTTACACCTACCATAGAATTACCATTATACACAGCACATAGTGGCGTCACAAGAGAGTCAGAGAGGTCAGCACCGAAGCAGTCTCTGTCTGTTTCAAGTGCTGGTCCATACACTTCAAGTTTTATACCAAAATGGTATGCAAAGATCTGATCTTGAGCTCCAGTTGAAGAAGCTGTGTAATAAGTGTAGAGGAAAGCATCACGAGCATTTGATGTTGTTGAAGCAGCAAACGTAGGGAGTACTGGCATAAACTGTGGGGAGAGAGCTCTGATTGTTATTGGATACTGAGCAGAGTTTGATTCCGCATACTGTTCAAATGCAAGCTGAGTAGATTTTAGTTCAGCAATCTTCTTCGCATCACGAGCCTTCTTACGAGCACTCTGGATAGGAGCGGCGATAATAGTTGAAAGCAAACCAATGATAGCAATAACCACGAGAAGCTCAATAAGAGTAAACCCACGTAAACTTGTTTTTGTAAATGTGTTTGACATAATTTTTTCTATCTTTTGTAGATAGTACCTAGTATATACTTACTAAAATTTAAAAGACAACTAATTAGCTATAATAATGTGGATAAGTAGGAAAAGGTAGACTGTAGAAAAAAGTGTAAGCCCTCTTACCTAGAAAAACAACTAGAACCTTACGTATACTTATTTCCTTGTATTTAAAAGCCACTCGCTACAGTCTGTTACTTAATTGCGTCTGACAACGAGTACATCGGAAGTAGAATAGCAGATACGAGAACTCCAACACCGATACCAAGACTTACAATCATCGCAGGCTCGATAAGTCCAATCATACTGTCAATAGCGGTATCCAATTCACGACGGTAAAAAGTTGCGAGATTCTTAAGAATATATGATAGCTCACCTGTTTCTTCACCAATATGCACCATCTGTACAAGAATATTAGGGACTAAAGGTTCTTCATATAATGCTTTTGAAAATGATTTTCCTGACTGTACTTTTTGAGATACTCTTCCCATCAGCTGCTTATACACTCTGTTTTCAAGAATAGACGTTGTAATATCAAGAGATTTAACAATAGGTACACCATTTGAAAGCATGGTATTCATGTTATCTGCTAAATGTTGTAAAAATATTTTTTGAATAACGTCCTTAAAAACTGGAACTTTCATACTAAATTCGTCCACCTTGTACCCACCTTCTTCTGTATTTTTCCACTTTATGAACATAAATATCCCAAAACCAATAAGTGGAAATGTGATTGGACCATATTTTACGAACATATCAGACACAAAAAGCACCATTCTTGTAACAAGTGGTAGTGTTGCACCTTCTTCTGCAAACATTTTTGCCATTTTTGGAACCACAAAGGTAAGCATACCTATCATAATTGCAAAGAAGGTGCCGATAACAAAACTTGGATAGGTAAGAGCTTTTTTAATTTTTTGAGATAGCTCGTAATTCCTATCAAGATAATCTGCCAAATATAAGAACACTTCATTTAATTTTCCACTTTCCTCACCTGCTTTTACCATATTCACATAAAAATTAGAAAAAAGTTCTGGGCGTTTTGAAAGTGCATCAGAAAGTGAAACTCCAGACTCGATATCATCAGCTACAGCCATAATCTGTTCCTGTAAGGTTTTATTTTCATTTTCTTGCGCAAGAAGACGAAATGCCCGAAGTGCTGAAACTCCCGCTTCAAAGAGTGTCGCCACTTGTCGTGAAAATAGCACAACATCTTTAGGTTTTATTGATTGTTTAAAAAATTTTGATTGCTTGAATGCTCCTATGACATCGTTCTCCTTATCTTTTTTTTCTTTAACTTCAAGAATAGTTTTCAAACCTTTACTCTGAATGAGTATAATTGCATTATCAAGTGATGTTGCATCAATATCAGCCTCCTCTTTGTTACCATTATCATTTAACCAAGAATAGTGAAATAACATATACTTTAAAGGAGCCTATCAAATAATTGACGACGACGGGAGTGTGCGTACGCAATATCCCGCGAGACAATACCTTTTCTTACAAGGTCAGCAAGATACCTATCAAGGTCAATCATTCCATCTTTTGATCCTGTTTCTATAATATTATCTATTTCATTTGTACGATTCTCTCTAATCAAATTAGAAACAGCTCCTGTATTTAAAAGTAACTCAAAAACTGGCACAAGACCTCCTGCTATTGTTGGTATCAACCTTTGTGAAAGTATACCAATAAGTGATGAAGCTAGCTGTAAGCGAATTTGGTTTTGTTGATCCCCAGGAAAAGAATCTATAATACGATCAACTGTCTGCGCAGCTGAGTTACTGTGGAGAGTTGTGAGTACGAGATGTCCAGTTTCTGCAGCAGTTACCGCCGTTTGCATGGTATCTCTATCAATCATTTCTCCGATCATAATCACATCAACATCTTGGCGCAGTGAATGAGTAAGTGCTGAAGAAAAACTCGTGGTATCAATACCAACTTCACGCTGTTCAATAAGAGATTTTTCTTGTTCAAAATGAAATTCTACCGGATCCTCAATAGTGAGCACATGTCGCTTTGACTCTGAATTAATTTGTTGAATCATAGCGGCGAGAGTCGTAGATTTTCCCTGACCGACTGATCCAACAACAAGGAAAAATCCTTGACGTTCACGGGAAATATGTTTCAATTGCTCAGGAAGACTAAGCTCTACTAGTGATTTCACTTTAGGGATAAGACGAAGAGCCACTGAAATAACCCCTTTTTGAAATGATGCATTTCCTCTAAGACGATACTCATTTCTATGTTCATAGGAGAAATCAAGCTCTTGTGTTACGACAAAGTTAGTGAGTAATTTTTCTTCAATCATTTGATGAAGAAATCCGAGGGTATGGTCTGCTGTCATTTCAGGTTTTCTTGTAAGAGTCACTATTTCGCGATTAATACGAAGTATTGGTGGATGACCTACTGTAAAATGAATATCAGAACCACTCTCTTTTACAAGAGTCATTATAATGTCATCGAGTTCAGTTTTGTAGTCCATAGAAATAGGTTGTAGGTTGTAGGTTGTAGGTTGTAGTAATACAATCCAACTTCTCACACCTTTATATATATAAGTATACCAAGTGAATAGAGAAGCACAATTGTATAACTCACTCATTACCCATTATATAGCTACTAGCAACATAGTAGCCAATAACAATATATGAACAGTTCTATTTTAATATGTCTCCTATAACCTACAACCTACAACCTAACACCTATAACCTATCTTTAGAGTTCTGCCAAATCAATAAAAGGAACAAGCCCCCCCATACATTTAATCATTGCATCTTCTTTAATAGAAAGCATCCCATTTTTACGGGCAATTTCTCGTATTGCCTCTTCACCTTTATTTCGTAAAATTGCTTCTTCAATTTCATCAGTAATTGAAAGTACTTCAAAAACAGGAACTCGTCCTTTCATGCCAGTTGGGAATTGTGTACTTGGTTTAGCTTCGTACAAAGGTCTCTCTATTTGGAATTCTGCTCTAAATTCTTCAGGAAGACTTTCAAACTGCTTTGCAACCATAGCTTTAAGAGACGGAGTCATTTCCATTTTTTCTCCACAATCTTCTGCTATACGTCTTGAGAGTCGTTGGCCAAGTGCTGCAATTAAAACTGGAGCAATAAGATATGACTCGATACCCATATCTAAAAGACGGGTCACAACACCGATTGCTGTGTTGGTGTGAATTGTTGAGAATACTAAGTGACCAGTGAGCGCTGCCTGAATAGCGAGCTGAGCTGTCTCACCATCTCGAATTTCTCCCACCATGATGACGTCTGGATCTTGACGAAGTATTGAACGTAATCCTGAAGCAAATGTATATCCAATATCAGGAAATACCTGTGACTGATTCATTCCCCCCACGTTGTATTCCACCGGGTCTTCAAGAGACACTACATTCTTGTGGTCGCGATCAATCTCGTTTAACATCGAGTACAACGTTGTTGTCTTTCCAGATCCAGTAGGCCCCGAGATAAGCACCATACCATACGGTGCTCCGAGTGCTTCACGGATTTGTGACATTTGGAGAGTTGAAAATCCAAGATCATTAAGAAGTTTTACTCCTTTAATACTGTCCAAAATACGAATTACGATCTTTTCACCATAATACCCCGGAAAAGAGCTCACACGATAGTCAATCTTTCGATCACCAAATTTTGTACTAAAACGTCCGTCTTGTGGTTTTCGTTTTTCATCAAGCTTCATACCGCACAAAATTTTTACACGAGCGATAAGCATCGGATGAAGCTTAGAAGGTAACGCTGCAATTTGTTCGAGCCTTCCATCCATACGCACGCGAGTACGTACAGATAGTCCAATATGTTCTATATGGATGTCAGATGCTGTATTATCAATAGCATAACGTAAAATTGTACTAAAAATTTCTGGGATAGGAAGTTTAGACAAATTTTTATCAAGAAGCCCACTTGTATTCTCCAGGTCAATTTCTCCATCTTCTTCTCCATCATCTAATTTATCATCCTCTTTTGCAACATACGATAACACTTCATTATCCACTTGATCAGTCACACTCGCCTTTTCCTCAAGCTCATTTGGGGAAGTGATCCCAAAATGCCTCTTAAAAGCATCGTATGTTATAAGATATACTTTATAGGCTTGATGATCAGCACCAAAAAGAAATTGAAGACTTGAGAGTACATTACCGTGCTCAGGATCAACGACTCCAACCAATAACACTTCATCTTTTATCTCAAGAGGAACTGCTAAAAACTGTTTTGACTGAACAATATTAACATATTTTGTAAGTTCTTTATTGTCTCCAATATCACCATGATAAATTGGAAGCCCGTGCAGCGTACTTCTCACTTCAGTTATTTCATCACTACTAATATTTTTTTTGGAAAGTAAATCATCAACAAGCACGCCTTCAGTCGAAGAGATACTCGCATCGATTTCTTTAGCTTCGATCTCTGTTAATTTATTTTGACTAACAAAAAGGTCAAGGAGCAACATACGGGACAAAAGGATCAGGTCGTCCACGAGATTCAGAAAGAGGAACTGTACTAGGAAGCTCTGTAAATGACTTATACAGATTTTTTTCTAGAAATTGTAAGTCTTTTTTACTCAAAGAAATCTTTTGACTTGGGTCCACTATCGCACCTGCTGCTTTTTGTAATTTTGGACCAAAAACTGCTAAACTTTCTTCTGTTATAACTGAGGAAGCATTAACTTGTGGACCTTTAAAAAAAACTGTAAATAAGAAATACAATGCATAGCCAGTTATGCCAATCACTACCGCTCCAGTTACAACCCCTGCCAATTTTGAAAGACTAATTTGCATATTATAGTAATGTTATTTTTTAAGATGGAAGACTCTAAAGGATACCTGCATGGCTAAGGCATCTTTATCAAGAAGCGTTGTTGTTTGACCATCCACAGGACGCTTAATAGTAATAGAATTAGTAACATAGAATCTCATATTTTTTTCATACTCTTCCATAAGCTTTTTAAAAACTGGGTACCGTGCTTTAAGACCAAATGTTACCTTATATGCAACTAAATCTTTACTTTTATACTGAGCATCTTCAACAACAGTTACGTTACTAAGCGCTATTCCAGATTGATTGGCAATAGCCTTAACTTCATTTACTAATTTTAGTTGGTCTATATCATCAGGTAACATGATTGCAGTTTTTTGTATGGTACTTGAAGATACTGCAAGATACTCATTATTTAATTTTACTGCCCCGCGCTCGACTTCCGTAACTTGATTAAGAGCATTTTGATAACCAACATTTTGCGTTTGTAATGCAACAATACTATTTTCTGGTGTCCACACGATTCCAGTTGTCCCATGATACAGAGGATCCAAAAAACCATAATACAAAACAGTTGGAAGAAGGATAAGGAGTATCGTAAAAATCTTAGGTGACATAGAATGTATATTATTATGGAGTGATACTTCCTGTTACTAACGTAGAGGTCGAAATCTTAACTTCTTGACTCAAAAAAACTATTTCATCAGGAAGAGATCCTTGAACTAAAATAGGTGTTGTCACTTTTAGTTTAATAAAAGTTGTTGAATCTGTGAGAGAACCTTGTTTTGGTTTTGGTGCAACTTTTGCAAATTCTTTTAAATTAAGTGCCCCTAATTGTTGAATCAAAGTAGCATAACTATCGGTAATCACTGTAAAATCAATAGCATACCCAGTTCCTGAAATAGGCTGAGAAAGAGAAAAATCATCAATGACTACTTTATTTTCAACGACATTCTCTAAAAACTTTAGTGGAGACCTCGGTGAAATATACCCCTTAAGAAGGGAGTCTAACGAGGACAATCGAATAGACAAACTCCTCATTTCTTCAAAAGGATACTTTTTAAAAAGGACCTCTCTTGTTCCTAGTTCAGTTCTTTTCTTATCAATACTTGCTTGAAGATATAGACTATAGGCAAATAAAATAATTGATACCACAATTGCCAGAGAAGCAAGTGCAACTAAAACAATCTGTACACATGCCATCATTGAAAGTGGTTGTCCTCTTTCTCGTATAAAAAGAAATGGTGAATTTGATGGTGGTCCGGTAACTGGCGCTACGATACTACTAGCGTTAATCCCTACCGGGCCAGTTGATGGCTGACTTCCTTGTGGTGCTATTTGTCCTGGAGTAAATGAGAATGCCATTGTTAAGAATATTTTTATATTAAGAAACTAATTTTTTAAGTGCACATCCAAGGGCAACAGCATAGGATGGACCAATTCGCTCCATCATCTCGGTTAAAAATTCTGGTACGATCACTTGCTCAAATGGTGTTACAATTCTTCCTGCAATATGAACAGTCTTACTGTATGTTGTAATCATACCCGGAATACGTGAACCACCACCTGATAAAATTATTCCTTCTATAGTTTGATTATACTTTCTTTCGTACATTAGGGATAGTCTAGCAACCTCCCCAAAAAGTGGATAACTTGAAAGTTCAAGAATATCTTTAAGATAGGGATTTGCTTCATCACCTTTATATCCAAAAACTCTTTTGAATTCTTCTGCAGTATCAACAGTAATAGAGAGTGCCCGCGCAAGCTGCATAGTGCTATCTTGTGAGCCACGTGTGATGACGTGCATATCAAGGACAATCCCCTGATAGACGAGAGAAAGTGTTGTACTTTGAGCTCCAATATCAACATACATCACCATACTATGAGTATGTGGGGGGGAACTACGCAAGAGACTGTACCCATGAATTTCATACTCTACATTTCTAAGATCTAATTTTTTAACAAGACTATCATACGCAATGAGGGTTGAGTTATTTACCGCAGCAAGAACGACACTTGTCATTTTTTTATCATTACCAAATTTTACAGTATCTGGTACATGCCACCAATCCATCTGAACATCAGTAAGTGGAACAGGGATATATTTTCTTGCTTCAAGTGGCATCATCGTACGAAGCTGTTCATCCTCGACTTTAGGCACATGAACCAAAGAAACATATCCGCCTGACGAATCAATCGCAATTACCGTATCTCGAGCTGTTACTTTTGCATCCTTAAAAAGATCTTTAATCGCTTCCACCAATTTCTCTTCACCTAAATGCGTACCCTGCCCAATTTTTAAACCTGCATAAGGGCCGAGCGCCACTTCCCCATAAGTATCGAGAATTATCTTATTTTTTTCTCGACGAAGCTGTACAACCTTTACGGCAGAGGTCCCGATATCCAGACCAAGCGCTTGAGCTAATTCGTCTTTATTAAAAAGGTGAAACATACTCCCACAGTATATACTATCTTTCTTTATTTTTTCTCTATACACTACTCTAGTATGTGGATGATACAGCAACTAATTCTCAAGTGTCTACGTACTATTGCAGCAATAGTATTTCCTCATCATTGTTATGTCTGTAAAAAAGAAAAAGATAATGAATCAATTTGTAAAGAGTGTCTCATGACATTTAAGCTGGTAATTGAAACTCCTTCACCATATATAACAAGTATATATTCTTTTAAAGATATTCGAATAAAAAAAATTATTCATGCAATAAAATATTTCCACAGAAAAGATCTTCTCTATCCTTTTGCAAAATCACTTGGAAAAGAAATACAGTGTATTGAAAATTATGAATCCTATACGCTTATTCCTATTCCTATGCCACTACTCCGAAAACATATACGTGGCTATAATCATAGTGAAATACTAGCAGATTTTATTGGTAAAGAACTGAAAATACCTGTTAAATGTGATATTCTTCTACGAAATCCTACACAAACAAAAAAACGCCAAGTACTCTTATCTTCTCGAAAAGAGCGTCTCAAAAATCAACATGGTGCCTTTATTGTTACATCAGACTTACAAAAAGGAAATTTTATTCTTATCGATGATGTAACAACTACAGGAGCAACACTCCACGTAGCACGAAAAAAACTTTTAGCTCATGGTGCTTCTCGTGTATGTGCTTTTACCATTGCTCACTAATACAAAAAACAGGCACTCCTGTGCCCGTTTTTTTACCGCAAAAAACTAGTAGTGAATTTACTTCTTCATGAAGATCATTGTTCCTGATGCGTTCGTCAGTGTAATTGTAGAACCATTTATTGCATAAGTCTGAGTCTTACTAAGAGCTTGTGAATACTGTAGCTCTTGTGATCCTTGACAGAACATCATTGTTGAAACAAATGAACCAAATGAAAGTGAATTATTGATTCCTATAGTATATCTTCCACCTATACTATTACAATCAGTTGTACTTCTGACACGGCCTTCATCATTAAAGGAAAGGATGAACTTCCCACCTACTGGCGCTTGTGCTGCTACGCCATTTGATACTGATGAGGACCATATCCATGAGGTTCCAGAAAGTGGAGATGTATATCCTACCTCATCCTCATTATGCATTTTCTTTGTAGATGAAGCAGAGCTCATGTTACTTGAGCGGTGAATATTCTTCTTAATTGAATTAAAATCAACAAGTACTGATTTAATAACTCTATTAGCTTCCTCAATTACTGCTTTACTCGTTGTTCCGTAGTCAACAGGCTTAAGAAGAGCGACTTTAGTCATAAGAGTAGCAAGTGCATTCATATCATTTGCCACGAGTACTTTAGCATCGTCAAGACTCTTTTGCCAAAGAACCACATCCTTTCCTTTTGTTTTAGCTTCATCAATTTTTTTCTGAATACTCAAAAATGTGTCAGAAAGTTTTGTTGTATGATTTTGTAATTCGTAAATTCGCTTTTCAATACGTATCTGAGGAATCACAATCCCATAAATTCTAAAGTTAGTAAAAATTGAAGCTGTGAGCGCTTTTGTACTTGTAGCATCAGTGCTTGATGCAAGTGACGCTCGAAGAGCGGTGAGACCTGTAATATTAGTAGTAATTAGTGTAGAGAGCGCTGATTTTTGTTCTAGCGTTAATTTTTTATCTTCTGTAATCACTTTTAAATTAGCTGTTAAAGAATTAATACGTTCTTTAATTAAAACATCTCCTCGCATCTTTGTTCTAAAAGATTTTAAAAGAAGCGAAGTTTCTTCATGTTCTGCCACTGGTGAAACTGTTGTAATAATTGGTGTAAATGGAATATCATCATTATCATTGTTACTTTTTGCAAATGCAAATGTCCCAGAAAAAAAAACTCCAAGAGTTACTAACGTACAAAGTGTTTTTTTCATATATGTATAGAGAATTAAAGGGTAATTATTAAATAATAGTGGCTGATGGATTTATATTTCCCCAGATACTATATATAACAAATGAGAAGCAATAATGTGACACTTCTTCTATCGTCTATCAACGAGTATATTATTACAAAATACCGAATTACAGATCTTTATCTACTATCTTTTTCTAATAGAGTAGCAACAGAACAAGCTGCAACATACCCTGTTGTCCAACATAGTTGTAATGAATACCCTCCTGAAGGGCGATTAATATTAAGTAAATCTCCTGTTACAAAAAGATTAGGCACTTTTTGTGACCGCATTGTTTTCATATCTATTTCTTCAAGTGGTACTCCACCGTCAGCTACAACCGCTCTATCAAAGCCCATAAGACCTTCGACTGTAAGTGGGAGCGCTTTCAAAAGATGTACAATTTTCTTTCGCTCTTCTTTGGTAATAGAATGTACTTTAGTATTCACATTCATATGTTCTTCTAGAACTGTTGTTACTCCTTTTTGCATGCCATTAAAAACAAACTCCTTAACGACATTTTTTAATGTTTTATTTTTATTTGTATCAAAAACAGTTACAATGTTTTTTTCAAGTATAGGAAAATCACTTTGCATACAAGCATCAATAGTTGCTGTTACATCTCCTGTATGGAGAAGATCTGCCACTTTATACGCGTTATTAAGAATAAGTGGCCCTGAGATGCCAAAGTGTGTAAAAAGTATTTTACCAACAAGACTAAAACTTTTAATCCCATCTACAAAAAAAGTAATCTTCATGCCATCCAGCGACACACCTGCTAATTCTTTAACCCATTTCTCTCTAATGGCGAGCGGAACAATTGTTGGCGTAGGTGTGGTAATTGTATGACCAAGAGATGCAAGCCATTTGAACCCATCCCCAGTTGATCCAGTTTCCGGATGAGAGACACTCCCTGTTGCAAAAATATAGTTCTTAGCAAAAAATTCTTTCTTCCTAGACTTCAAGAAAGAGATCGATCCATTATGCATTTTCACCTCTGTGACAGGACTATCTACCATGACTTCCACCTGAGAGCTTTTCATATGAGTATCAAATAATGTAACTACATCTTCGGCTTTATAGGTAAAAGGAAACGCTCGTTTAGCATTCTCCGTCACAAGAGGCAATCCCCGAGAAGTAAAAAAGTCTACACTTTCCTTAACTCCAAATTGTGTAAATACTGAATAAAGTGATTGCTCTGCTTTTCCATATTTTTTAAGTAAAATCCTTACATCTTCTTCTTTATTAAGAATATTACAGCGTTTTCCACCTGTAATACGCAGTTTTTCTCCAACTCGTTTATTTTTTTCAAGTAGAAGAACGTGAAGTCCTTTTTCTTTCGCAGTCAATGCTGCCATCATGCCAGAAGCACCACCACCTACAACAATAAGATCATAGATAACCCTCTCATTAAATGTAACAATTTCAGATTTTAGTTCCATTGACCCATTCTACACGTAGAGTCCATATTTCCAAACTATCTTACATGTTATAGTTTTTTTATGAAAAAAATTTCTTATCATTAACAAGAGTGATAGGACTACCTTCCTATTCCTAAAATAAGAAGACCAGAAAATACTGTAAGAATAATTAAAGAAAATAAAAATACAGAACGTGCCCAAAGCTTATCTTCATCAGCACTTATGAAAAACCCTTTAAGAGCGAAAAGAACCCACAGAGTCCCTAGTACAATCATTATGAAAAGATATAGCTTACCAGCATACCCATAAACATAAAGTAACCCTGTAAAAATAACAAATAGTATTGTATAGACAAGAATTTGGACTTTTGTTCGGTAGATACCTTTTCGGACAGGAAGCACAGGGATAGAAGCTGCTTGATAATCACGTAATCGGTATATAGCAATCGCAAGAGAATGCGGCATTTGCCACAAAGCAAGGATAAAAAATAATAATAAGGCCCCACGATCAAAACTACCCGTTACCGCAAGATATCCTATCACAGGAGGAACTGCCCCTGAAATACTTCCAATAATTGAACTATGTGTCGAAGATCGTTTAAGCCACATACTGTAGATACCCACATACACAAAAAAACCAATCATAGAAACTATGACAGTTACTCTATTTGTAAATAATACAAGAATACAAAAACCTACTACTCCTAATACTGTGCCATAGACAAGTGCATAAGAAGGAGACAACGAGCCCTTAACCATAACACGCCCTTTAGTTCTCTCCATCAATGCATCAATATCTCGATCAATATAATTATTAAATACACATCCAGACCCTATGACACATGAAAGCCCGATGAGAGTCAACAAAAGTAGACCAACTTTTACACTTCCTTGAGAAGCAAGCATAAAACCTGCAACAAGGGTGAGTGCATTGCCATAAATAATTCCAGGTTTAACAATTGAATAATAGTCTTTAATCAAAATTTTTAATTATTGAGGAATAAATCCTTCACGAGAGTTAAATGGCGAAACACCCATCATATTGACATTAAGATGATACATAATCCAAAGAGAACCAACAACCAAAAATGAAATGATAAGCAATGTAAACACAAAAACAAAAAGATTCCAATAAGGTCGTACTGTTCTTGGAAGATGGATAAAAAATAACACCTGGACAAAAAGCTGAACAATAGCAAATAGTACAATACCTATAATAAGACCTTTCGTTTCAAAAGTATGCATTGTGACCATTCCGTATGGAATAAGTGTAAAAATAAGCGATAAGATAAATCCAGTTACATATGAGCGCAGTGCGCTTCTTGATTTTTCAAACTTGTTATCAACAACATCAAAAGTATTTTTCATAGTAGTTATATTAGATAGTACCTAAAAGGTATACAAGCGTAAAAATAAATATCCATATAATATCAAGGAAATGCCAGAAAAGACCAAGCATTGAAAGTTTACGCATAATAAGTGTTGTCACCCCTTTCTTTATCACTTGAAAAAAAAGATTAACCATCCATACTAAACCCACAAATACGTGTAATCCATGCGTACCTACAAGTGTAAAAAATGCCGAAAGAAAAGCACTTTTCTCTGGACCATTTCCTTCATGAATAAGAGTACTAAACTCTTTAAGTTCCATACCTAAAAATACTACTCCGAGTAAGAATGTAGCAACCAGCCACACTACTACTTTTGTAGTACTGTTTTTTTGGTGTGCATAGAGTGTTACAAGGCCGTAGGTAAAACTACTTGTAAGAAGCACAATAGTTTCCACAAGCACAAACGGCATACTAAAGAGCTCGTGTGAGGATGATCCACCGTAGGTACTTGTGCGAAGAATCGCATATGTTGCAAAAATACTTGCGAATAAAATACAATCGCTCATAATATAAATCCAAAAACCAAATAGTGTTTTTGTATCTCTTTGATATTCCTCTTCGGGAGAAATTTCGAGGTGATGAAGTACGTTAGTTATCATATAATTTATAGAGTATTCCTACGTTTATGTTCAATATGCTTAACTTCTTCTTGACTAACCACATACTCAATTGATTCATCTTGTGAGCGTATAACAATTAATACAATTATGGCTACAACTGCACATACTGATAACCAATACATATGCCAAACTGTTCCAAAACCGAACACAAAACTTGCTATTGCACTATAAAAACCAATTGCAGTATTTTTTGGCATATGTATATCAGTGTAGGTTGGATTCATTTCTTGCTGAGTATCTCCATATTTTATATCCCAAAATGCATGACGACCATGTACTGTAGGGATAATCGCAAAATTATAAAAAGGAGGAGGAGATGACGTCGACCATTCAAGAGTTCTTGCGTCCCATGGATCCCCTGTTAGATCAAGATTCTTTTTACGATTTTTTATACTCACAATCAATTGTAAGGCTTGCATAAGTATACCTCCTGCAATAATTGCAGTTCCGACTCCTGCAATGATAAGTAATGGCTGCCACTCTTTATCACTGATATGATTCAATCTTCGAGTCATTCCCATAAAACCTAATATATAGAGCGGGACAAACGTCACAAAAAAACCAATGATCCAATGCCAAAATGCAAGCTTTCCTAATTTTTCATTCAAAGTAAATCCAAAAAACTTTGGGAACCAATAAATAAGACCTGCGAAATAACCAAAAATCACACCTCCGATGATTGTATTATGAAAGTGAGCAATCAAAAATAAACTATTATGTAGCTGGAAGTCAACCCCAGGAATCGAAAGGAGTACTCCTGTCATGCCACCAAATGTAAAAGTAACAATGAAGCCCATCATCCACAGCATTGGTGTCGCGAATGTGATCCGTCCTCGAAACATCGTAAAGAGCCAGTTAAAAATTTTAACTCCTGTAGGGATTGCAATAATCATTGTCATGATTCCAAAAAAAGCGTTCACATTAGCTCCTGCCCCCATTGTGAAAAAGTGGTGCAACCATACCCCAAAGGAAAGCACAGTGATAGCAATAGTAGCATAGATCATTGTTGTATACCCGAAAAGTCTTTTCCTTGAAAAAGTTGCTGCAACTTCAGAAAAAATTCCGAATGCTGGCAGTACCAGAATGTACACTTCTGGATGTCCCCATGCCCAGATGAGATTGACATACATCATCGGATTACCTCCACCGTCAGACGTAAAAAAATGCATACCGAAAATTCTATCAAGTGAAAGCATCCCAAGAGTGGCAGTCAAAATCGGAAATGCAATGATTACAAGAATCATCGAACAAAAACTTGTCCATGTAAATACAGGCATCCTCATCATTGTCATACCAGGGCAACGCATAGTTAATATGGTGATAAAAAAATTTATTGCAGATACAAGTGTCCCAACTCCCGCAATTTGAATTGCCCATATATAATAATCCATTCCTACTCCAGGGCTATATTGAAGTTCCGAAAGTGGCGGATATGCAAGCCATCCTACTGCAGCAAAATCTCCTATCACTAAAGATACATTAACAAGAAGTGCCCCTGCTATAGTTAGCCAAAAACTCATAGAATTAAGGTACGGGAAGGCAACATCTCTCGCTCCAATCTGAAGTGGAATCGCAAGATTAATTAACCCGAACATAAACGGCATTGCCACAAAAAAAATCATGATCACTCCGTGTGCCGTAAAAACTTGATCATAATGATCCGGCGGTAAAAATCCTAAGTTATCCCCAACGGCCATCGCCTGCTGTGTACGCATCATCATTGCATCACTAAAACCTCGTAGTAACATGACAAATGCAAGTATGATATACATAATTCCAATTTTTTTATGATCAACTGAAGTAATCCATTCCTGCCAAAGCCATGTCCATTTCTTATAATAAAAAAGAGTTCCTATAACACTAGCTACAACGAGCACCATAAAGAAAGATGCAGCGATAACAATAGGATCGTGGGGGAGAGCATCAAGAGTTAATTTTCCGAACATATATAATGTATAAATAAATTAATGAGATTCCATATGATTCATAGCTTCCACATCCATATCTTGAGAGACTCCCTCACGTTGATACAACGAAGAAGGCAATTGTTTCATGCTCGGCATATACTTCATAATAATTCTAGTATATAGGTTTTCTTCAGTAGATGCATAGTATTCTACAGAATGATTTTTTGTTGGACGAGCTAATTGAGTATACTTTTCAAATGTAAGTGAATACGGTGAACCTCGTACTGTATTAAGCCATCGTATATACTCATCATACGATGTAACATGAGTTTCGAATTTCATTCCCGAAAATCCTTCTCCACTAAAATTTGTTGACAACCCTTTATATACCCCCTCTTCATGTGATATCAAGTGGAGTTTTGCTGTCATTCCAGACATTGCATATACCTGAGTACCCAGCTGAGGAATCCAAAATGCATTCATCGGAGCATCAGAAGTAATTTGAAAGTTAACTGGTGTATTTTTTGGGAAAAGAACATAATTAACTGTTGCAATATGTTCTTCAGGATAAATAAACAACCACTTCCAATCAAGTGCTACCACTTGTATTGTAATAGGCTTTGTGTTAGAAATAATTGGTTTAAAAGGATCAAGCTCATGTGTGCTTGTCCATGTAATCACTGCAAGAGTGGCGACAATAGTCCCAGGAACTATCCAGCATATTATTTCAAGAATTTGATTACTATGCCAGTCCGGAGTGTACTTTGCTTTTGTATTACTTGCTCGATATTTCCATGCAAAACCAAAAAGCATTAAAAAAACAGGTACTACCACAATAAACATAAGGTTAAGCGTTGTGATGAGTAAATTCTTTTCAGCATTTGCAATTAATCCTTTTGGATTAAGAACTCCCATATTATGGTTGCCGACATACTTGTTGAGAAAAATACCTAGAATGATAATCGCTACGACAACCAAGATACGCATAATGTTTTTCATGAACTTACTTGCAATTTTAGCATGTGATCTCTAAATAAACATCGAATAAGTTTTTGACTTCTGAACCGCTCCGCATAACCACACCAAACGACACAATTCATTTCGTTACATGTATACGTTGTGAGATTTTCACCGCCCTTGAGCAATTTAAAATTATCTCGTGGAGCAAATCCTCTATATTGGTGCAAATATGAATAACTACCTATGTACCTAACGCTAAATAGAATACACTAGGGATGTTACTAATGTAATACTATACCCTAATATGGAACATACACATAATCACAACGAATCTCATCACGAAGGTCACCACGAGCCTCACAATGGAATACACCATCAAGCGACTTCAAAACTAAAAGATCACGCGGGTGCACTCGAGGCATGGCTCCTTCCTCTTTTCTCAAACCTCCCTCACATACCAGAAGGTGGAAGAAAAGTTATCACTGATATTATTCCATGGATTTCTCTTATCTTTGGAATACTCGCTCTCATTGGGCTTCTTGGGTCTGTAATGGTTGGGGTCGTTCTCTCACCACTCATCGCTCTTGGTGGGGGATTCAGAAGCGTCATACATTTACTAACTATTATTTTAGGTATCATATGCGCAGTTCTTTCTATTCTTGCATTTAAGCCGTTACAGGGAATGAAAAAAACTGGATGGGATTATTCTTTCTATGCGCTTACAGTGAATGCTATAGCATCTATTATTAGTCTTATAGGAGTGATGAGTGAAATAGGAAATGTTGTCGGTATTTTTATTGGAGCATACCTTCTTTTTGAGATCCGCGAACGATATCACTCATAAATTATAGGACTCCTGTGGATAAGTTTCCTAGGGATCAAGGAGTACTTACTGTTTTTAAAGATTTTTTAAAGGGTACTATAAAAACACTTGCCAGTATTGATCCGATTGAATTACTTATAAGATCAAGCCACGTATCATTTATGGAATCAGCAAATATAAATCCAAAATAGTTCTGAAGAATAAATTCAAATATCTCATTTGCAATACCGAACAAGGCTGCTATAGAGATACCAATAATGATAAATTGAAAAACGTTAATTTTTGTACCACTATCTTTTATTGCAAAAAATGTAACCAGAACAATTAAGAAGCCTCCGCCGAATGTATGTAAAGTTCTATTTGACCACTCAGGATCAGATATCAGGCTGCTCATAACCAGCACACCGAAATAAAACAACAGAATAAACGTTACAGACTTAAGGGAATCAAGATTCAATTTAGGCAAGTGATTTGTGAAAAAGAAAGAAATACCAAAAAATAGCATTAGATATGCAGCACAATATATGACTGAAAGACCGAGAAGATACATATAGTTAGAATTCCACTAGGGTTCTTACATTCTATCACTTTTTGGTTTTGAAATGTAACACAAAATTAAGGAATTTTGACACTCACTATTTTGAGAGGGTTGTGGGCTGCCGTTTTGTAGTCTGTAATCAGACTGTTAAAACGCAGTACTGTAAGTGACGAAGTTGGAACTTATTTATAATGATCCTTAACCCTTTGTATAAATATTTCAAGATCATCTATATGAATTTTCATGTCTGAATAGTTTCCTGAAGTCCCTTTATACCTAATTCCTTCACCAAAATTATATTCTGGCGCAGTGCCTTCATCTCCATCTAAAAATGCCGCTATATTTTTTGACTGTCGATTTAGTTCTTGTGTAGCAAAATCACCAACACTTAAGAAACCTTCCCTATCTGTTTTAGAAACATATTTTTCTTTTAAAGTTGGAACTTTATTATTGAAACAAGTATCTTACACGAGTACAGTATAAAATGAGAAACCAGCCTGTACGAGCACGAGTCTCGTTGGCGGGTTATTTGCGACTTTTTGGTTTTGGGTTGAGTGCCGCTTTTGCTAGGTCTTTTTTCAAACCTGGAGAATCTGAAGACAGTTCTTTGGCTAGACACTCTCTCGCAAAGTCATAGTTTGCTTTTGCAAAAGATGCTTTATTTTTTCTCGCTGACTGGTAAGACAGCACAGCATCGTTGCCGTAAGTCTCTTTGTTATTCCAACCAGTAGAAAAGGAAAGGGTTGCTGACTGTGCCCCTTTCTGTATCGTATATCCAGAATCTCCTTCGGATCTAGCACGAGCCGGGAGAATCGGTTTATCCGAAATAACCACCTGCACGAATGCATCATATCCGTGGTCACCGCCACCCCAGCCAGAATGGCAATATATTTGCTTTGCAGATACGTTGCCGAAGCAAAGAAGGGAGAGAGCGAACACTGCAAGAATTTTGATAGCCTTCATAGCTTTAACTCCTTAGGTTGATTGAATTAGCACAAGAACTTATGTCATAATTCTAGCATATTTATTCTAATCTGTCAATATCCCTTGACGACTTGTAAAATAAGTGTTTTTAGAGTAGTATCCCTTTATGGATACGATTTCCCTTTCAAACACCCGCCAGGAGCTAGAACACCTCTATGCTCGCAACATAGGAAAGTTCTAAAATGCTGATCTTATATAATCATATACATATGATATATATGATTATGAGGATGTGAGATATTCGGTCACCGCTAGGGTATTTTTGTTTCGCACTTTGTGCTTACAAAAACACTCCTAGCCTCGACCCCGGGAAAAAGCGACAAGCAAAGCATTTCAAAAATGTTGGAATTCAATTTTTGAAATGCTTTCTTGTATACCGCTTTTTCGTTCGAATCTCACACAACATGACTAATGTCATGTTGCTACATCCTCCGCTCACATTAAAAAAGACGCTAGCAAGCGCTTTTTTAATGTGAGCGGAGGATGTGAGATTCGAACTCACGGAGCCAATAAAGGCTCGACGGTTTAGTAAACCGTTGATTTAAGCCACTCATCCAATCCTCCAAATATTGTTG
>JAYUCW010000108.1:0-7560 GCA_043740125.1 Minisyncoccota bacterium | reverse complement strand
CGATGATGTAGGTGTGACGTGTTCTGTCGCGTTCTTTGATACCAAAGGTGAGTTCTTTATTACGATAGTCAACTTTTCCTATATAGGTTACTTTCTGTTGAGCGTTACTGTCGGACATGAGATATAGTATACAAGGTTTAGGTTGTAGGTGATAGGTTGTAGGTTGTAGATAAGAAAAAGCACTGCATTCTGCAGCACTTTTAAGAGTTTTAGTTTTTACGTTGATAGAAAAAATGAAGTTGCAACAACGTAGATGAAGTGCTTTATTCAGTTTTTAAAGCGGTGGGCGTATACTTATTCGCCGGATCCCACAGCATCCACGACCTAACTCCGAACTTTTCACCAGAAGTAATTTGTGCTCGTACCATTTCTTTTGTGTACACTGCCCCCATATTAAAGTCCTGATACCAAGGACGAAGTTTGGCAATAAGTGTACTTGATGCTACGGATGTTGAACTTGCTGTTGCAACAGCGATGTTAATTGCACCTTGAGTTGAATAGGTAATTATTTCACCTGGGTGGGCTGCTGGATTGTCATATCCTGCAGTCCCCGCATAAAAGTGGGACGGATACACCATGAGCGCCACATAGTCAAAACTTGTGAGAGCATCAGAAAGATCTTGACCGAGTGTTTTGGTTTCATTAGCATTCGTTGCAATAATACCAAATAAGTCCCCGGATATTGGAATAGATAGTGGTGCAAATTGGTCATGAAGATATGCATAAAATTCTTTAACAATTCCTCGCTTATCATTCAGACCTCGCTCTTGAGAAATCGGATACCTCATCGCCTTTAAGTCTCCATCTGTTGGGAAGCGAATATAGTCAAAGTTAAGCTCGTCGAAACCACGATCATGAGCTTCTTTACCAACGGTAACTAAATAATCCCACATATCTTTTGATCCAGTATCAACCCATGGTACACCTTTTCTATCTTTCCAAATTTTACCCGTAGTTATATTAGTAACCGCTTGCTCCGGGTGGAGCTTCACATACAATGGATCTTGGAATGATGCAATACGAGCAATAACATAAATGTTCTTATCGTGAAGCTCCTTAATAAGAACATCAAGATCTCCAATTCTCCCATTCCAAGAAAGTAATCCTGTATTATCTTTAACATCAATCACAACTGCATTTAACTCTGTATCTTCAATGAGTGTAATGAGTCTTTTGCGTATCGAGGGGGTACCTGCAACCCAACTTGACATATAGACAGCTTTCACATGCTCTGGTGTTTTAATATGTGAAATAAGAGGGACTGATGATGTGCTTGTTGTAGCACCATCACCTGTTGATGATGAAGTCTTGATAGTATCATCTTGAGAATATACTTCTGTTCCAAAACGAGACCCTGTATGAAAAGTAGAATCTTTCTCCCCTGCTACCCAAAATATGAAAAGAGAAAGAACTACAAGAACAACGAAAAAAGGTTTCATGCGTTCACCGTATGCTGAGTTATTGGTCTACTTTCCGTCTCTTGATGATGATCACTATGCACTACTTTTTTACGAAGATCAAGTGTGCTCACAAAAAGAAGAATCCCTGCAATTATAAAAACAACATCTTTAAAAACACTAGGGATAAAAATCCAAGGAGAAAGCACGAGAAGAAATGCTACTGCACGTTTGATTCCAAGAGGTGACATAATGAGAACAGTATACAGGAATCAGAGACCTCAGACAACAGATGACAGATGGATCAACTCCTGCTCCCTCTTCTTCTAGATTTTGTTTTGTCTGTTTTTATCTTTTGTCTGTCAACGAAGTGGTCTAATATCTTTTCTCCCCCCAACTATCACAACGAACTCCCCTCGAACATGATCTTTATTTTTTACAAAATAGTCTTTCACTTCTTGGGCTGTTCCTCGTACTATTTCTTCGTGCATTTTTGTAAGCTCGCGCGCAATCACTACTTGGCGAGCGTCTCTTAATAGTAATGAAAGTGACTCAAGGGTTTTTTCTATCCTATGTACTGATTCATAAAAAACAGATGTGTGATCACTCCCGGCAATCGTTTTAAAAAGTGTTTCTCTTCCCTTCTTGTGTGGCATGAATCCATAGAAAGTAAACGTGGAAGAGGTAACCCCAGAAGAGGAGAGTGCGGTAGTGAGAGCTGATGCCCCCGGTAAGGCAATAATCTTCACGTAAGGCAGTTCTTTACGAACCATATCCACAAGAAGTACCCCTGGGTCAGAAATGGTCGGAGTACCAGCATCAGACACAAGAGCAAGAGACTTTCCATCTTCCAGCATATCCATTATCTTCTCGATATTCTTCACCCCGGTCTGAGCGAAAAATACCGTTGTTTTGGTAGTAATGTCGTACTCCTTAAAAAGTCGCTGCGTGACTGAGGTATCTTCACACAAGACCATATCTACTTCTTTTAAAATACGAATAGCCCGAAATGTCATATCTTCGAGATTCCCAATTGGTGTTGGCACGATATAGAGCATCCCTACGTTTTCTTGTGTTTCTTGAATAATTTCTGTCATGTATATTTATAATTGTATCCTACCATATAAAAATAGAGGAAGAGAAAAAGCCTCGAAAGTGTAAAAACACTACGAGGCCTGCTTGTTTTTTGAAAAGTCTTGAAAGAACTTTAAAAAAAGAAAAGTTTAAAGGATAAAGCAGAGAAAATGACAATACAAGCACCAGAAATCAAAAGTTTTTCCACGTATTGATGTCGAGCTTGTATTAAATTTTCTAATTTTTCCTTTTGAGTCTGTTCTTGGCTTACTTTGGGTACAAGATGTAACATTGGCGGAGGCACAGTCACAGGCATACTCAAATTTTGAGGACCAAGATCAAAATAATTTCTATCATTTCTCATAGTTCACTCCTTCTTTGGGACTAACAATTTTTGCAACAGCTTGGTTCCAGAGTCCGATGGGATCAACAAAACGATCTAACCCTCGATGCTCTTCTTGTGGTGATAAGTCTCTACTTGTCACTTCTCCAACTTGGTATTCCCCTCTGAAAACAATAAGTTCCGGGGGGGCTTTTCCATGTATGGCCATCATTTGCTCAGATGTTGGCACCCAATGCCGTTTTATAAGTTGACCTACGTTGAGTTGACAATATTGATTGAGATTGAGTAATCCGACACTTCCGTCCGGATAAAGGAGAAAAGATTTAAGTCGGTCTCCTTCAAAAAAACACTTTACATGAGCAAATCCGTAAGGATGCCCACTTAAAGCTACAAACAATTTTTGCTCTGAAGCAAAGATTGCAAAGCCAGATTTAAGACCCATTATTAAGGAACTCCTTATTCTAAAAAGAAAATACACTACTTTGTGTAAGATACGTATAATACCACATAAATAAAACAAAAGCAAACCTATTATGAAAAAAATTAACCTCCTGATCAAGAGAAATATTTGTCTTATCTTTAATTTTTTTAGTAATTTGTGTTACAAAAAATACAAGTTCTTTAGCTGTCGCGTTCCCGTAGTTTACAATCACAAGTGGCTGATTTGGCCATGTGCCGACGTCCCCTACTCGTATGCCCTTCATGTCTGCAATATGCTCAATAAGCCATGCTGCGGGGATTTTATAGCCTTCCTGGTGGGGTATAAGCGGGATCTCGGGATACTTGGCACGGAGGCCTTCGGCCTCCGTGCTTGTAACCACGGGATTCTTAAAAAATGACCCCGCATTCGGATGTGCTATCCAGTCTGGAAGTTTTGCTTGCCTTGTTTTCACTACCAGATTTCGTACATCTTCTAGCTTCAAATTCTCTTCTACTACAAGTAAATCAAGTGGTTTGTATGTCAAAATTGGTACTCTTTTTTTAGAAAGTTTAAGGGTGATAGAAATAATAATATATCTCCCTACCTCATGTTTAAAGAGCGAGTCCCGGTAACCAAATTGACAAGCATTGTTACTGATTTCAACTACGTTTAACGTTCTCGTATCAAGCGCAGAAAGTGAGACCAGCGTATCTTTAAGTTCAACCCCGTACGCACCAATATTCTGAACTGGTGCAGCTCCAACAGTACCTGGAATGTATGAAAGGTTTTCAATGCCCCAAAGATTTTTTGAACAAGTAAACTTCACAAGATCATCCCAGACCTCACCTGCTTGTGCAGTTATATACACATCTTCCTCTTGTTCTTCAAAAGAAATGCCTTTGATCTCTATTTTAAGAAAAAGAATATGTGAAAGACTCTCTCCAAAATAGGTATTTGTTCCTGAACCTAAAACACATACTTGGAACGCTTCTTTTTTTGCATACATGAGTGCTTCAACAAGTTCTATAGTAGAATGTACAATCACAAGGTCCCCTTCTCCGCCAATGCGAAGGGAAGAGAAGTTTTTGAGAGATGTTCGCTTGATATTCATATGTGTAATAATACCAGAATATCGATTGCTGTGCAGAAAAGATTGTGGTAGAGTCCAGGTATGTTCATTTTTTGAGGATAGTATATGTTTGTAAAATTAGTTTCAACATCTCTCCCAGAAGAAACCCCTAGATGCCCAAGCTCTGGCTCTACAGACCATTTGTGGGATGACAACGCTTGGGAAGGATGCAATCGTTGTGGCTATCGAGGAAATTTTGGTGGGATTGTCCACAATGGATCAACGGAAGAAGCTCGCAGATTCGACGAGAAGCAGCGTGCCGAAGCTGAAAAAGCAGGAACGTAAGTCACTCTTTCTTTTTGCTTTAATCCAAAAACAAATCATCATAAAGGCACCTCGGTGCCTTTTCTTTTTTTACAAGAACCCATAAGAAAAGAAAGACGATATTATATCATCTCCAACTAACCACTCCGAGTATTGTCATTCCCGCGTAGGCCGTCTACAGGTGTCGACACATTTCTTGTCGACAGGGAATCCAGTGTCCAGAACCTGGATCCCAGGTCAAGCCTGGGATGACACAAATTCAAATCGGATAGGCTAGTTGGGAATGGTATTACTTGTCATAAATCTTAGTACAAGAAAGACCTCAAAATGGGCGGAAGTACAATTTAAACTTCTCCACGAGAATAATCTGGTGGGGTTTGTGGACGTTGTATTTCTTTTAGATCTGAAGACTGTATAAAATATTCTGCAGTATTATGTATCATCTGGAGATTTTCCTTTGTATAAGCACCTCCACTTATAATTTCTTTTTGGAAAGGATATCTGTTGCCTATTCCTTGTGCGTTGAGGTGTCGAGTTAAATAAGAACGAAGCACTTCAATTCTATTATTTGGATGCCCAGTTCCGCTTAAAGAAACATGATGCACGTTACTCATTTCCATTTCGCTCATGAGAAGTAACGCAGCTTTAGCTGCTACTTCATAATTTTTTTCCTTCCCTTCAAAATCTTTGAAAAATAAATTTATTTCTTTTTCCTTTTCTAAATACTTATTTCCAACATAAAGTCCAGCAGCTCCAGCAAGTATTCCACGGAGAAAGCCTCTTCTGCCTTTTTCTGGAACTTCTTCATTAAAGTGTGCCCCTGGTTGAAATTCTTTCATAGTTTTAAGTATACATTTAAAATATAAATTCCCGAAGAGTAATCTTCGGGAATTTATATTTAGTGCGCGGTCCTGGATTCGAACCAGGGACCGCTCGAGTATCAGTCGAGTGCTCTACCAACTGAGCTAACCGCGCAATATATTATATTTCTAACTACCCACTGTGTGCACGCTTGAATATATCTACTAGCTGTGTCGAAAGCCTGCTATTTATTTATGGCCAAGCCACGAATCTGCTGATTCGCATCTTCGCGGCCGAGCCATCTCGAGCTATTCGCGCATTCGATTTTTAAACGTCTATGGCCAGCTACAAACTTGCTAGTTTGAAATCGCGTCGAAACGAGCACGTTTCGACGTAAATATATTTTACCGTCGAAAACTTTTACCCGCATGTGTACATAAACACGTAGATAGAATACTACCATAAAAGTGAGAAAGTAGAAAGTCCGATTCGCAGAGCGAACCGGACTTTTCAGTGTGAATATTACTTCTTGACACTGAGTGTTATGGCGGGGATTTTCCCCTCTTTGACGGCAAGAGCGTCCACCTTGTCACGCTGGCGCATTTGCGCCACACTGACAACAACACCAACAATGATTGCCGCAAGAACCAAAAAAGTTGTAGTAGTATTTTTTGTCAACTTTCTTGAAACACCCATCGCAGAGGTGGTGTCCTGAAAATGAAATGAGAGTGGGTCAAGTTTGTGTGTCATTTGAAAGAACCTTATGTTGTTGAAACATATATACTATAGCATAAAAATGACGTTAAGTCAATATTTTTCCTAAAAACCTTTATACTACTTGACAAAAAAAGATTAACGAGTAGGATAAAGGAGGAATTTGTTCAAAAATCAACCATGGAGATTTCATGAAAGAAAGCCTCAATAAAAATATCAAGCTCGAAAATCGCTTCTGGCGCATCGTAACAAGTGATGAGAAAATAAAAGATAAAGTACTTGAACTCACTCAAAACTTTGTACAGGGACCAGTGAAACCTACCTCTATAATTCACTCTCTCTACCGTGAACGAAGTCAACCTTCCTATGATGTGCCTTACAGTGTTGTAGAATGGATGTATAAAAATAGAGAATCCTATAACTACAAGTTTGATACATTTTCTCGTGTCTCAAAACAGGTAGGATTTTCTGCTTATACCGGTATGGGAACCTCGGCCAAAGAAAACCTCAAAGGTGTTTTTAACAAAGCACCTGCTGTAAATAATCCCAGGAATGCAAGTTATCAAACAAGAGAAGTAAGGATCTCATGAAAAATGTATCACCCATTCTACATTGCAAAAAATTGATATCTTGAAATTATATTTGCAAATACTTATTTTTTAAAGCAGCAACTTTATTTATAGAAAGTGAGGATACCGTGTCCGACTCAAAGAAAACAACCTGGTGGATTTTTCCAAAAGATGCACACACAAATGAAACTATTGCCACAGCACTTTCTGGAATGAATCGTGAGTTCGCATCAGAAAATAAGCTGTGCGCCGACGGCAAAAAACGTGATCTTTGGAGGGTGACTGAATACTCCTTTGTCTCAAAGATGCTGAAGTCAAAAAAAGATCTCAAACTTGATTTCACACCATTTAAATCTAAAGGCCAAGGAGACCCTATCGAGTGGAAGTTCACTGCACGAAAAAAGATTTCCCTAGAAAAAATAAAATTTGGGAGTGATCTCATTAAACGCAGCGCTTTGGCAGCCAGATAACTACAGCATACAAATTAAAGGGAGTGATCCGCGAAGCGAATCACTCCCTTACTTTTTTTAAAAATCAAAAATTCCCATTTCGGGATTATATTTTAAACTACATGACACAAATTGTGATTTTATTTTTCTATTTTTCTTTTGTCACACTCTAGCGCTTGCGCGACTTTTGCATACGTTTCGCTGTAGCGCGGAAAGTGTTAAAGGATCACTTTCAAGTCCTCATCTAAAACTTAAATAATCGACAAGATTCGTACACCGTACTAAAACGTATGTAGAACAATTTCACATTGAATTAATCCACGACCAGCTTCCGCTAGCCGTGCCTTGTTACGACTTACTCCCTGTCACCGAATTCACCTTAGTCCTAGACAAGCTAAG
>JAYUCW010000107.1:0-3129 GCA_043740125.1 Minisyncoccota bacterium | reverse complement strand
ATTGTGTTCTTAATTATATAGTAATTGAAAAACAAAAAGTGGACACTGGTCGTGTCCACTTTTTGGGGTACATATCACTTGGCCGCTTTGATTTTTTGGATGTTAATTTAAAGAGATTATTTACGGACGAGATGTTTCTCCGCTAGGCAGTATCCCTCCAGGTTGCTTGGATCTATCCTTGCATGTATAACAATTCTTTCGCCGTAGGTAATCTCTACCACAGTCGCTTTATTTTTAGGATGAGATATTTGATCTACAACAATTTCTACGTAACACCTTTCCCCTGCAGTTGGGCACACGGCGTATGTCCGATCTCCCCCATCGTAGATAAAAACACGGTCTTTATTGTTATCGTTTGAATGGTAGAAAAAAGTGTGAGCTGTAATAGAAGGTTGCTGTCTTTTAAACAGTGAAAACATAAAGGGCTCCTTGTGTTTAAGTAATCAGTCTACTGGTATACTACACTAAGATATTTTTTTAGCAACACATACCTACTATGTCCCCCTTTATCTTCATCTCCGTATTCTTCGCAACGCTTTGTATTGACACACTCTACGCACTCTATACTTTTCGTATAGTTCAAAAGAAAGCACTGCAGTCAGCTACCTTCGGATCCCTTATTCATGTTTTGACTGCCTTCACCGTTATCTCGTACACACAAAACTATCTCTATTTGATTCCGCCTGTGATTGGATCATTTATCGGAACATTTTTTGTGACAAAATATATAAAGTAGTTTCATCGCCTGTGACCATTGAGTTATCCACACCAAAAGTTGGGAAGTTAAATTTTTTTCCAGAGTAATTTGAACAGTTTTTGTTGGAACATGGCAAGTGCTTGAGACTCGATAACTACCCCTGTGTTGGAGTTAAAATCAATATGAGCAATTTTACTTCCGTACACAAGAACTGTTACATCATCATCGAATGCAAAATCTTTTGGCACAGTCTTAATGAAACGATTTTGATCCTTTTGTTTCGATGATGCTTTGTGTTCACTTGTGATAACGAGTCGCTCAATCTCTTTTTCTTTGCGGAGTTTGCTATAGAGTAAAGATCTCTCAGTATCTTTTATTCGTGATGTATATCGGAAGTATGTTCCACCTTGAGGTAAGGTCACTCCTACATCATCGTATATCTTTTTGATTTCATCTTCACCTGTATAGATTTTTATTTCTGGTACGAAGAATGACTGACGGCTCACCATAGAGAGTAATGACAGTTCTCGTGCTCCATCTTTGAAAATTTGCTCGAAGCGTGCAAGAAGTACTTCAGGGTCGTGTGCTTGATATAACAGTCGCTTATGATGTTTCGTTCGGGAGATGCATTCTTTTTCAAGAAGACTGCTGATAAGGGAATATGTTGTGATACGTGAAAGAGCTACTGCACGCGCAATTGATGACACGTTGTCTGCTCCATGTTCTGTAAGGAATAGATAAAGCTTGGACTCATCTTCTGTGAGTCCGATAGCCATGAGTGTTGTAATAATTATCTTTTTTGTCATAGTAACTATACACTATGTGTACTATTATATATCACTTTTATACAAAGTGTATATAAGTATCTACAGATTTTTAGCAGATATTCTTCTAGGGTATGTATCCGTATTAGAATGAGTTACAGGATAGCTATGTTCATTAAGTATATAAAGGAGAGCCAAATGAAATCAAAAATTATCCTCATTGATATGGATGGGGTTATGTGTCAGTACGACGAGAAGTTGCTACGTTGTGCCCACGAGCGTTTCGGATTACCATTGTACCAGTCGCATGAAGTCACACACTTTAACTCAGAAGCGTTATTCCCAAAAGAGTATCAGGAACGTGTTGAGGCGATTGCGGATGAAGAAGGGTTTTTCCGAGATCTAAAACCTTTTCCTGGAGTCGTCAAAGCATTTGAAGAGATAACCTCTGATCCAAGGTTGGAAGTCTTTATCTGTACGACACCGAAACGTTTCTACAAGAGTAGCTCTTCTGTTTCGGAGAAGCACACGTGGATTGCTCGTTATCTTGGACGTAGGTGGACAGACAGAATGATCTTTACACGAGATAAGACACTTGTAAGAGGTGACATCCTTATCGACGATAAACCTGAGATTAAAGGAGTTCATGTGCCGTCATGGGTACATGTGTATCATAATCGCCCTTACAACGCTCACAGCACGAAGCCTCGTATTAAAGAGTGGTCTTCTTGGGAGGAAATTCTGATTCCAATCTTGTTTCCATGACAAAAAAACGACTCGTCCGAGTCGTTTTACTTTTCTTTCATATAATTTGACATATTTTAGTATAGTTGTTCTGTGACTTGCGTAAAAACCTAGGAGTTATATACTTATTTTATCCTATCGTTTGCTATATGCATACGAGGAGATTAATAAATTTATTTTTTGCTATTGTGATCCTAGGAAACCATAATAGCAATAACATCAAACTCTATGAACAAAGCAGGACTCGTTGAAGCGGTGCACGCTGTACTCGGCTCAACAAAGGTACAAGCAGAAGAAGTAGTTGAAACAGTTTTTGGTTCAATCGTAAAGACTCTTTCAAAAGGAGACGAGGTAGCTATCGCTGGTGTTGGAAAGTTCACAGTGAAGCTTCGTAAGGCACGTGAGGCTCGTAACCCAAAGACAGGTGAAACAGTACATGTTTCAGCTACTAAGGTTCCTAAGTTCTCAGCTGCTAAGGCTCTTAAGGATGCAGTTAAGTAATTAACTCCGAATTCTCGTTAGGGTAATGGTTATACAAAGTAACTGTTATTAGTAACACAATACAAAAACCGGTTGCTAAGTCAGTAGACTTCATGTCTTCGACAAAGCAACCGGTTTTTGTTATGTGTTTAGTGACAAGATATCTTATTATTTTTTATACTCTAAGATTTCCTCGTGTTCGCTTATCAACAGGCTCAAAATCATAAGGGTCACTTGGGCTACTGTTTTGACTAACTCTGAATTTTTTGTCTCCAGCAGCCTCCTTTTCTCGGGCTAGTCTACCTTCTTCGTACTGCATATCGTTAAGAGTTTTATTGAGTGTGGTCTGCTCATCAGTCAACGAGTCAAACACGTTTCTCAGTGCGTTTAGTTTCCCGCTAGTGCCTGGTCCGTTAGGTTGTTTATTCGCTTCTCTAATTTCTG
>JAYUCW010000106.1:0-1215 GCA_043740125.1 Minisyncoccota bacterium | reverse complement strand
CTGCCTTGAATTGTGAATAGACAGAGTAATGGTTTATATTATGTTTAGTAAATAATTCTTTTACTTTAGAATTATAAAATTCTTTACCTTCATCTGTTTGAACATTTATTGGTTTAACATTTTTAAACATATTAGTTAAAGCATGAGCAACATCTGTAGCTGACTTTGTTTTCAATGGAAGGGCACGAGCAAATCGACTGAATACATCGATACATGTTAAGATATACTTGTATCCGATATTAATCTTTGAGTATGGAATCATTTCCATCAAATCCATTTGCCATAAAGCATTAATGCCATTAGTTTTATATGATCTAGTAGGAAATCGTCGCCTTATAGGTTTATGAAGACTGTATGCTAGTTGATTGCTCAACCATTTCTGAGTCATCTTCTTTGACTTTCCTGTCGCACTTTTTAATTTTGACACACTCCCGTAACTTGCAGGATGATTGGGATCGTACCAAACTGGGTCGAAAACTTGCTCGTATCCAATGCGTTTTTGTGGTATCTTCTTCTTTTTCTGAATCATTACAACAACTAGAACTAAATTTTATTTTAAAATCAGGTAAAGCGCTTGTTTGTCCCATTATAATTATTACAGAAATAATTACCTATTTTGTTTATCTTATTTGTTTCCAAATAACGTAGGTCCAAGTAAACCTAAAACAAGTGGTAATAATGCAGCTATAAAACCACCTTTTTGATTAAAAATTATTTGTCTACGTCCCTTTTTACTTTTTGTATGCACTATTTCTAAAAGTGCTTTTTTATGTTTTTTTAAATTTTCTTTACGTGTACCAATATTTACATTACCAAGAACAATATTAAATAAAATTTCAACTAAATCATCTACTACAAAACTTGGAAAAGCTTGTAGAATTAACATTCTCCTATTTACAGGAGCTTTTAACAAAGTACTAAAATATGGTAAGCTACGTCCGAATTTCATGAATAAACAGTAATTTTATTTACTTGATTGTTTATAGATGTTGCCATTTATTTATTCGTTTTACATTCTTCTTCGTTCGTTTTCTTTTCAATGTTTTCCTTTTAATACTCTTCTTAATTTTCCTTTTAATATTCTTTCTTTTTCTTGTTTTCTTCAAACTAGAGGGTTTTCTTTTAGTATATAAATTTGTTTTTTTTATTATAAATTTTAATTTATCAATATTGTCACCAGGTTTAAGTATTTCCTTTTTAAACGACATTGTAATT
>JAYUCW010000105.1:0-3169 GCA_043740125.1 Minisyncoccota bacterium | reverse complement strand
GCCTTCTCGCTCAAGATACTTTGAAATCGCTTCATTCTTCTCGATAGAAATAGTACCAATTAAAACTGGCTGCCCCTTCTCGTGAAGTTCTTTTACTTTTTTTGAGAGTGCTTGCCACTTTCCTTTTTCTGACTGGAAGATAAAATCAGAATGATCTTTACGATTGATTGGATTATGTGTCGGGACTGGTGTCACTACAAGGCCATAGACTTTGTAAAATTCTTCTTTTGAAGTTTCTGCGGTACCTGTCATACCAGCTAGCTTTTCATAGAATCTAAAGTAATTTTGGAATGTGATAGATGCAAGTGTGCGACTCTCTTGCTCGATCTTCACCCCTTCTTTTGCTTCCACTGCCTGATGAAGACCATCAGACCAACGGCGTCCTGGCTGCATACGCCCCGTAAATTCATCCACAATAATCACTTCACCGTCCTTTACCACATATTCACGTTCACGAAGGAAAAGTGCTTTTGCTCTGACAGCACTTTCAAGATGATGAACATACTTCATTCCTTCTACAGAATAAATATTTGAAAGTCCGAGTGCTTTTTCTGCCTTGGTAATACCTGCTTCAGTAAGAGATATTGCTCGCTGCTTCTCATCCACGGTGTAGTCATCTGCTTCAATCATAGAAGCTGCAACACCTGCGAACTTCGTATACATGTCACTGGACTCGGCTGATGGTGCTGAGATAATAAGAGGCGTACGCGCTTCGTCGATCAAGATAGAGTCGATCTCATCCACAATCGCATAGTGATGTGTATGCTGAGTAATGGCTTCTTTGTTGTAGCCAATATTATCTCGTAAATAATCAAAACCAAATTCATTATTTGTTCCATAGGTAATGTCCGCAAGATACGCTTCTTGACGACTACATGGCTTAAGATATTCATAGACAACTTTGTATGAGCCAACTTCATCACGCACACTGTCATCTTTCTTTTCTTCGTCCCCATCAATATGTGCACTGTCGTACATAAATGATGACTGATGATTAATAACCGCGCTTGTTAAGCCAAGTGCGTCATATATCTGCCCCATCCACACAGCGTCACGCCGTGATAGATAATCGTTCACAGTCACAATATGTACACCACGCCCCGTGAGAGCATTTAAGTATGCAGGAAGTGTCGCAACGAGTGTCTTTCCTTCTCCTGTTCGCATCTCAGCGATATGACCTCTATGAAGAAGTATTCCTCCGATGACTTGCACACGGTAGTGCATCATATGTAATGTGCGACGAGAACTCTCACGCACAAGGGCGAACGCAAGTGGTAACACTGCTTCGAGAACTTTCTTTTCTGTTGATCTAAGTTCCTCTCCTAGAAGACCTTCAAGATCCTTCATAACTTCTGCTTTAAGAGAAAGACTTCTCGCCTTAAGTTCATCATGAGAAAGTGTTCTTAATTCATCTTCATATGAAAGAACTTTATCCACTAAAGGAGTGAGGGATTTTATAGTTTTTTTGGATTCGTCGGGGAAAATAGTATTTAAACCCTTAGTAATAAAAGACATAGTTGGGTAATTATAGCATAAAAATGACTTTTTTATATAAGAAAAGGCAGACCTTGCGATCTGCCTTGAGTAACCTTTTGTTTGTATTTATTTAGCTCTCGACTGCTCAATAGCATTGAGAAGATCTGCTCATGCTTGTAGTATTTTTTCTGAATCTCTCATCACGCTAGAGATTAGCATCCTAGCAGACCGAGACATGCTCGAATGAGTCTCCCATGTAGCAACAGTTCCTAAAAATACTCCGATGTACTTAGCAAATTCTATTTGACTTATTCCCAAATCTTTACGAAATTGCTTAATGAGAGCAGCGCTTACATCTTCCGCACGCACATCTTTATATCTTTCAATAAATGGACTTTCCATACACACCCTTTCTTATAAACAAAACAATTGCTTAACACTATCACAAAGACTCTATTATTAAAAATAACATAAAAAGAAAAAAGCATCATGGGAGTGATGCTTTTTTCTTATAGAGAACTGCAAGGTTGCGATTAAGCACGCTTTGCTGTCTTCTTTGCGGCCTTCTTTTTTGGAGCTGCCTTCTTTACAGCCTTCTTGACTGCCTTCTTTGCAACTTTCTTTACCGCTTTCTTTTTTGCTGCCATAAAATTTATTTTTATTATACAAATCCGAGAGTGCTTGTAATGTTTTGATCGCGACCACGACCATTACTCTCTTACTTATAAGTATGTCACTCATCTATATACATACAATAGTGAATGATAAAAAATATGTGGATAACTTTTATTTTTTATTTTTTATGTTTATGCAAATGCGAAGAACTTGCAAAAGTAGACTTTAGACTGTAGCTTGTAGACTGTAGCTTTACTACAAAAAGTGACGCCTACGGCGTCACTTTTTGTATTTATTTTTGTGTTTGTATCCAAAGCTACAGTCTACAGTCTACTTGCTAACAGCTGCCTTGTAGCTATGTTCTTTCGCAAGACAGTTACATCCATGTGGTGCAATATGTTCATTCACAAACTCTTCACCATAGTCATACACAATCTCATCCCCTTCTTTAATATTCTTAATTGCTTTAATGAACACTCGCCCTTTTTTGATTTCACTTTCAGCATTCCCAGCTTCTTCACATGCGTGGTTACAATATCGTGCGATATTCCATCTCACAGAACCGTCTATTGTCTTATTACGATTCACTTCAAAGAGATACTGCCCTGTTATTATTTTCTCTGCTTCTTCTTTATTTAAAATATTCCCAATGTACTCGATGATCAGTTCTCCTCTCTTGATATCTTCACCTGCAAAGAGTCCTAGCCCAGCAAGACCACGCTTAACCTTTACATTTTTAAAATGGTGATCTGGAAGCTTCACTTCCACTTCTTTACCTCCCACCTTCATAAAGATTTTCTTTGCAGCATGCTTTGCAATTGTTTTACTTATTTTTTTGCTAATGTTCTTAAGCGCATCTGGCTTCACCTTTCCTCCTTTTTTTAAAATAACTGATTGTTTGTTGATTGTATGTTCCTTCATGATAGAAGAAGCATACTATGGAGACCTCTCTTTATCCAAACTTGCAAGTAACTTTTCTTGTAGCCGCCAAGCATTCCCATGCGAAAGCAGTCCTACATAGCTCGCCACATTTCTCTTCTCCATCTTTCTCATCATTCTCCTCTTCGTTACAGTTCTC
>JAYUCW010000104.1:0-7720 GCA_043740125.1 Minisyncoccota bacterium | reverse complement strand
TTGAAAATCATATTTAATTAGCTGAGTCATAGGATTACTGTAGAAGAGTGACTTCTGAACTGTTACATCACTTACATCTCCAGTAATATCTAATCCGCCGTCAGTAGCTTGGTTGAATGTACATCTATCGAAGGCTACTTGACTAATAGGACCGCTTGTACCATCTAATGCAGCTAAGTCATGTTCGTTGCTTGCAGGACCAGACTTAGCTACTCCTTGGAAGCGAAGGCAGCGAAATATGAAGTTGTTCGCGGGACCTTCTACTATAATTCCTCGATAGACATCACTACGCTGATCTAACGTTACTCCATTCTGACCATTAGCACAGCCATCTATGGTAGTATTACTTCTTAGATAAGTCTGCTGAGAATCTACTAGGTAGGGTCCGGGAGAATTGAATTGTACATTTACATTACCTCTACGAGCACAGTCTGAGAAGCTATTAGGACCAGTACCTGCTACATTAGTTACTAAGCAGACAGGATTAGTACCTCCTCCTGTCGCAATCTTACCGTAACCTTCGATTTGAGCGAATGCATTTACTGAGAGAAGAAGAAACAGACCAGTTAGATATTTCATTATTTTTCCTTAGTTAGCAGGAATACTTGCTATACCCTTTACTCCGCTTAGACTAGTTAATGTCAATACTCCTCCGGTAGTACTTCTTCTTACTTTGTACTGAAGAGGATTATCATTAGGAAAGCAATCTAGTCTAGGGCAGGTAGCAGTATAAGGACCGAATAGATTCTCGCAGACACTTCTTTGCGCGGTACCTTCGATACCCATGTCACAGCAAGTATTACCAGGGAAGACTCTTTCGCAGAAATTTCTGTCACAGGTCTTAGGAGTGAAGTCTACTACCCATAAGGCTTGATTTCTTACTTTTGAATTAAGTTTATCTATTGAACTAGGGCATACTTGGATAGGTATGGGAGTAGGAGTAGGTACTGGAATAGTACTTGTACAGCTACGAGGTACTTGCCAGCCGTCTCTGATATTGTTAGGAGCAAATCTAGCTTTATGAAAGTCTCCGCCGAAATTAACTGGCTGATAATTTTCCCAGGTAACTCCTGCGTTACAAGACTTGCTTACACTTATTTGATCTGACTCGTTATCAGTATGCTGTCCTACACATAGATTCTTCTTCCTGAGTGCTTCTACCATTACTTTTATGTAGACTTGAGGATCTTTGTTTCCCCATATGCAGTCAGTATTACCAGAGCAAGTAGTATTTTCTCGAATAGTCTGATCTACTATAGTAGAAAATTCAGCGGGATTAGGTACTAGTTTAAAATCTTCCTGCGGTACTCCTTGAGGGAAACTGCATACTATAGGTAGGGGAGTAGGTGTAGGCTTAGGAGTAGGCGTAGGAAAAGGAGTAGGGGTTGGAGTAGGATTCGGTGGAGGTACTGGACAACTTACTGATGCTAGGAAAAGCGATACTACTAACAACCCCTTACTCATCTTCTTATCTTCCTTTACGCTACAGGAGTATTAGCTGCTACTGCCGCAGCAAGACTATCTGCACTAGTAGATAACTTAGAAGCTAATTCTGCTAGCTTAGTAGGATCAGTACCCGCATCCTTAAGCTGCTGAGCAATTCCTTGAATTAGAATTACTGCACTAGCTTCTACGTCAGTATTCTTAGTTACCTGCGCGGTTAAGGCGTCTAAACTTGCCATTACTTTTTTCTCCATCATTCTAATTGTACTTAACGTCTCGATCTGAAGTATTACTGTTAGTAGACTCAGATCAAGTTGATGCTCATGTACTTCGAATTCTTCTTGATTAGTAAGAAGACACTTATTTACTGCTGACCGAATGAATGCTAGCTGTTTACGATTAAATTTTTCACTCATTTTCGAGTTGCTCTTTCTAGTCTATCTCGTAACTCACTCATAGTAGTTATTTTAGGTACTTGTCGTACTAGAGGAATAGTAGTATCATTTTTATTCTTGAGTGATTCTTTTAATTCTTCATTTTCTTTGCGTAATTTGAATATTTCTTCTGCTTGAGTACTAATATGATCTTTCATTAACTTTATATTATATTGTAGCAAATCTTGGGCCGCGGTATCTACTACCTCGTATGATTCTAGTGGTTTAGTCTTGAAAAAGTGAAAATTCATGCTGGTTTATCATTTTCTATAAGATAATCGGCTGCATTTAGTAACATTTGAATAGTTACTTTATGACTAGCTAAATTACCATTGCAGAAGTAACAAAGTAAACCACGTATTCTATTAGTTTTATGGTCATGATCTACTGCAAGTGCCTTACCATTATCTTCTGGGGTCTTCTTACAGATAGCACAAACATTAGCTTGTTTCTCTAGTAGTTTCTTGTATTCAACTACAGAAAATTTTATATTATGTTTACGCCAGTTTCTTTCTGTACGCTTTAACTTAAATTCAGGATCACTTTTATTGACTTTATAGTAATATTGACTATAACATTGCTTACAAAGCCCTTTACCAACATGAGCCCTTTCTGGATGACAAGTAGCTTTGACCAAATTTTGTCTATAAAATCTTCCAGTAGACTTAAATACTGTTACTTGAGCTTCTTCACTCAATGAAATAACCTTATACCAAACGGTTGGCGTTTCTCTCGTGATTCTACTTTACTTAACTGCATATTAAGACTAAAGTGATCTCCATCTTTTTCAAACTTCGAATATATCTTATCAAGAGTTACACGCTTCTTATTCTCTACTTGAGATTCTTGTAAGTAAGCATTGTAAGCCTTAATAAGATAACGAAGGCAATCATAACCATCATCACCATCAAATTCTTCTACATATTCTGTATCTTTCTTTAACTGACACAATGGTATAGTTTCTATAAGCTGAGTACAAGTAGAGAAAATTTGAAGCTTAGGGAGCGAATCTATATCCTCTACTCGAGTAGGAAGAAACGAATTATAATAATTCTTTGCTTCTTTATTCATTCCTCGACTAATTAAATCTGAGTAGTGTTCAGGATTAAAAGTTCCTTTAGGGAGTTCTAATGATGGTCGAGGAGTCCAACGTAATAGATCATGTAATAATAACTTACCACCTTCTCTATCATTATCTGCCTTAAATGGAATAATGCCAGTATGATGAGTTACTTGTTCCTGGATAGTCATAGGATCACCGCGACTAGACCAAGCAGACGGATCTAAATAGAATCCCTTGAAATTTGTGTCCTTACTTGTTAATCTAGCAAAATCAGATGCCCAAGTACTAATTTTCTGCTTACGAACGCCTAGTTCACGATAAATATATAGGCGATCATTAGGTGAAATAGCACCCCATAAAATAAAAGTTTTTGCTGCATAACCCCAATCACCTCCTGATATCTTAGGCCACCATTCAGGGATAGTGAAAGGGTCTATTACATGAAGTGCATTCTTACCCTCAGAAGGAAAAGACTTCATTCTAAATTCAGGGAATGCTTGACCGATTAAGGCAAACCAGTCACCGTCTAGTTTTGCCTTTCTTTCTGCTTCTGGTAGTAACATCATTCTAGACTTGTACTGAGGATCATTCTTTAATCCTTCAGTATTGTCATCTAGTTTCGCGGGAATGAATATTCGAAGAGTACCAGTAACTTTATCTCGAAGTATCTTACCTCCTTCTTGACAAGGTCTAACAAATCTTTCCCGTACCCATGCAGTACCAGGACCGCCTGGGTTAGCAGCAGAACGCATTACTGCGGGTAATATACTATTTGATCTGCAACGAGATATCATATAAGTATACTGCCATTCAGTGAATGCTTCTAACTGATCGAATGCTATGAAATTGAATTCAGCAGTATCATATGATCTAGCATCCTTATCATTCTCAATGAATCCTAATTTGATCCATGCTCCTGAAGGAAATGTCCAGATGTGCTTATTATCATTATAGGTCGCTCCGAATTTAGCATAGCCGTCTCTTGGATCAAGAGTACGCTTAATGAGACTAGCTTCTAGTTCAGGATAACTTCTTCTAAATAATATTCCCTTGAATCTACCGTTAGACGTCCAGCCTTTAAGTATAGGATACTTTAAGAGTACTTCTGATTTTCCCCCAAAGACTGCTCCTCCATAAAGTCCCTCAAAGATAGCATCAGGTAACTCTAAGAATTCTGCTTGCTTAGGGTTAGGTCGCCAGATATAATCTTGAGCGAGTTGTTCTTGGATTACTTCCATTTACTCAAGTACTCTAGTCTCTGCCTCGATTACTTCATATCCTTCTAGCTTAGCTGATGGAGGTGACATTAAAATAACTTGCCCAACAACCATTGTATTGTTTTTCCCCCTTAAACGCTCGATAACACTACTTAAGTTCGCTGCGACTGCCCCAAGGTCACGGAGTTTAGTTTCTCCTGTAGCATATCGTGTAGGGTCCAAAAGTCCTTGGATAGCGAGGTCGAGTGCAGAAGTCGCTCGGCCTTGAATTCCTTCGAGACGTTCTTCGACTTTCCGTTTGACTTCTGGATCGACGTTTTTTCCGCTACCTTCTTTCCCGCGAGCATAATTGCCTACTGTACTTGCATGAATGTTTGCTATCTTACTAGCGTTCTTATTTCCTAATAATTTTCCGAGGGTGCCTATTGCTGCTTTGACATCAGTAGATAATCTCGGATGTGGATTACCAAAATGGGGCCCTTGATTACCATGCTGACCTTGACCACTAATTTTTACGATACCTTCAAGACTTCCCTTTTTAAGTCTTTCCTCCGCGCCGGTCTGCAAGTAAAAGCTTGACATTTGAGGCTCACTGTCCTATCTTAGAGGTACGGGTAGAGCCCGGCCCTGGGTAGAAGGTAGGCGCTGTGATATTGTTAGTCCAGTACGGCCCGACGGTATGCGGTAGGGTTAGGCTAGATACTTGAAGTTAACTATAGTCGAAGGTACTTGCTTAGTATGTAATAATTCTTTTCCTTACATTAATGGTAAAAGAAAAAGAATTACTTGTAGCTCTAAATGTAGAACTATCTTATATTTGAATAAGTCAGAAGTAAGTCGGAGAAGAGACTCATTAATTCATCTTCGTCATCGTCTATTAGTTAGATTAGCTAATACCGAAAAAGAATTACTTTTACTAGGCTGGAGGAAGCAAGAATAAGCATTCTTTCCTCTTACTCATATTAGAAAGAAGCATTCTTTTCGTAGAATAGTCTATATTGTGGATGTTGAGGAACGGCAAGATTCATGCCAAGATGGGACCCAAAAACACTGGCACGGGGCTTGATTTGACATACTTTGACATCTTTTGACAAAGCTTTGCAAACTATTACAAGTCTTAACATGTTATGACATATTGTTACATCTTATGACATTCTTTCACTAAACAAGATTCGTGCCATTACATCTTTTTACATCATTTAACATGTCTGCTTGGCACGCTCCTTGATTTGTCCGACTTTCGGACACATGCACGATTTATGCCTGTCTACTTTTCAGACATTTCACATTCTTTTACAAACTTTTACATTCAAAAGCCGTGCCAATTATCTGGCACGATTCTTGATTTAACAAAGTTTTACAATTTTTTACAAGTTTTAACATAATTTAACTGGCACGAAATGTGCAATAGCAAGTTCCATGCCGCTTCAAATCTTACTTGGCACCATTCTTGTTTAAGCAACAATCATGCCAGCCGACTTGGCATGAAAAAGAATATCTGAGATACTTCGCGCAGGCGCTTGACTTCCTGGCGAATCGGCCTATATTAGTAGTAGCATCAAAGGAGAATGAAATGAACTACAGTCAACTCGGGCCGACCTGGACTTACGCGAGTGCTTACAAGGCCTGGTTCCTACTCTCGAAGTCCAAGCGGGCGCTCAATCGTAGGGTCCTTGCAGTAGTATTCGAGCGGACCGCGAACAGCTAGTATCTTCATACACTGCGGTCTAGGTTATTTCTTAGACCGTAGACTTGAAGCGACTAGAAAGGGAGAAACCATGCGTGACCACATCTCAGTCTTCAGAGGCCGTGACGGTGAACTCTACTTGCTCGCCTTCTACGGCTACCTGACCAACGACCACAAGCATACTTGGTCAGTCTTCAAGGTGAACAGTTATGAAAGAGTAGTCTAGAAGTCTACTCTTTAGAAAGTGACCTGACCCCCTCACTCTCTCTCACCTCACTAGGCGGTAGCGGTAGGTTAAGCTATATATATATATATATATACTATACTTCTACTCTACTACATCCCGACATTTGGCTCCGGGGGCAGGTACTAGGCTAGGTGACAGAGAGAGTAGGGGTAGGCTTAACATGTAGATAGTAGAAAAGAAACCGCTTGACAAATGAGGTACAAAGTACTAGATTGTACCTGAGAGGTCAAGATGGAAGAAAAGGAAACAGCCGAAGGAAAAGTGAAATGCTCATACTGTGGTCACTCATTCGATGAGCATAACATCAAAGACCAAGGCTTTTGGGCATGCAATAAAGATTGCGTTTGTGTCATGTTCAAAGACGGACAGTTTCCAGTTCCCATCTCATCCTGGCAAATCTAATGGGCAGGATAGCTTGCGAATCTGGCTTAACATGTACCTGAGAGGTCAAGCATGATGAAGACTAAATACAGTCTACTCGCCGCTTACCTCTTCCTAATGTACTCTATCGGTAGCGTCCTCGGCTACTTGATCTAGAAGGATACAAGTCATGAGCCACCTTGACAGCATCACGAGACGACACGAGGCACGCATGGATAACATCAATCGTCGTGCTCTCAACTCCATGAAAGACTTGGCTATCAAACGCTACGCGATGTTCAAGCAAATCACGAACCCCAAAGTCAAGAGACTGGCCGGTCTCGGCTACCTCAGACTCATGGGAGAAATCCGAGACTTGGAAGCTAGAATCAAGTCCTAACCAGGAGACAAGTCATGTTCTGCAATGAATGCTATAACGCAATAAATAACGGAGAAGCCTTCGTCAACGTCAAGTATAACATGAAGTATGAGCCAGTCTGCCTCACATGTGCTATCGTAACGGATTGGTTACATGAAGGCATGATCATTCATATCGCGGACTCGAAAAAGGAAGAAGAATAACATGCAAAACAAGAGTAAGTTGATCGAATACAAGAACATGTATGTAGTCATCTTGCCAAGAGAGACTCATGTAATTTGCATGGGCTCAGATGGTAAGTGGGACGATAACTACTACGACAACAACTACAACTACTACGACTACTACTACGACTACTACGACTACAACTACTACAACTACTACTATGACTACTGCAACTACAACTACTACTACACTCCCCTAGACAAAAATCCCTGGCCTTGATACTTGCTTCTAGTCTTCATACCTTCATACAAGTATCCATCATACCATGAAGGCTAGAGCCGATGCGTCAAGCAAAGGGAGAAAAAAAATCAGACCAAACCAAGAGAAACCTCTTGACAAATAGCCGTCCGCACCCTACATTGTACCTAGTAGCCTAGAGCATATCGCTCCAGGTAGAAAGAAAGAAGACAAAAAATGTCACTCGTTACCAAGACGGTCGAAGTCGAAGCCAGTTCCGAACGGGTCCGCAAAGATACCGGGACGGTCACTCCCGGTTGGCCCGCATACTCTTACCAGGAAATCAGCAAGTACGAAGGTGAGCCCAAGCAGCTTGTCGTGGAAGTCTTGTCGGTTGACTTCAAGGGCCGCCTGGAAGCGTTCAATGACTTCCTGATCGAGGCAGTCAATCGCAAGCGACGTATCGACTCGCGTCCGGGTATGGACCC
>JAYUCW010000103.1:0-3246 GCA_043740125.1 Minisyncoccota bacterium | reverse complement strand
TCCAGTGGAAGGATGTTATCGGTGGCGGTACGCTTTTCACAGGTACTAGTATCATTAACTTCCCAACAAACAGTTACACAACATCACGATAATCTGCGCCACGATATTCTACTTAATGTAAGTAATTCGTAAGAATTACCAAGTTAATAAGATATCCAAGCCAGTAGGTTTGTGGCTCTGCCATAAATCAATTAGTTGGATGTTCTAAAAGCCCCTCGCAAGAGGGGCTTTTAGTTTGTTGCTCATGTTATAACTCAAAAGAAAACACTTTTCGAATCGAAAATTTTTTTCTCGAGCTGAAAGGTGTTTTCTTTTGACTAAACAATGCTACTAAATATATCTCTCAAGTATCTCGGCCTTGCCGAGATACATTATAGGTGTATACTTAAAAGTATGTCTATTAGACCAGTTCCTTTTATTACAGAAGAATATTATCATCTTTATAATCGTGGTAACAGTAAGAATGTTATTTTTCATGATGAACAAGACCATTCATATTTTATAAATCTGCTGAAGATTGTTAATAGTGAGCAAAAAGTAAAGACAGGAATTACAAAAAGTATAGATCAAATAGAAAGGGTTATCTCTATTGGCGCTTATTGTCTTATGCCTAATCATTTTCATATTTTGGTTAAGCAGGAAAAAGATAAAGGTGTATCTATCTTTATGCAAAAATTACTAACAGGGTATGTTGGGTATTACAATAAAAAATATAAGAGAACTGGTTCTTTATTTGAAGGTAAGTTTAAATCTAAATATGCAGGAGTTGACACTTATTTAAAATATCTTTTTTCATACATTCACTTGAATCCGTTAAAAATCATGGACAAAGATTGGAAAAAAGTAAAGTTACATGATAAACATTTTTCATTTCTATTAAAATATCCATATTCAAGTTTTAACGAGTACCTCGTAGGTAGTTTCGATCTCATTAATAAAGAGGAATTTCCTGACTATTTTCCATCTCGGGCTAGTTTCTTGAAAGAAATAGTTTCATGGTTAAAATTAGAGGGGGAGTATTAGGGTTTATTTCCAATTATCTCTTTATCTCGGCAAGGCCGAGATAAGGCCGAGATAAAAAGCAACAGTTGGCTACTTTTATTTTTTGTGGTAGTATTACTCCTGTAAACCAAAGAAGTTGGTGAGTTCAGTTAAAAATTCATAAAGTTAGATGTACTTGCATTACTTTATAAACTTTATAAACTATCTCATAATTCCCAGCGGAGGTCTGAATACACTTGTTAATCTTGTGTGTTCCCACTCTTACCTTAGTTTATCGAACAGTTAGTTGTTCGCTCATTACAAAAAATTACTAGTCACTAACAGCTAGTATTAACAACTAGCCCTATGGCATTACTACGCGCAAAAAAAGCTGAACTTATCGCTTCGTACACTGAAGCTATCAAGGGAGCAAAAAGTGCTGTGTATGTTAAATTCAAAGGACTTTCAGTTGCCGATACAAGTAAGCTTCGTGGACAACTTTTTAGTGAAAAAACCCACTATACTGTTGTTAAGAAGACACTTTGGAAGCGTGCAACTGATGCGAATGCAATCAAAGGTGAAGCTCCTGTAACAGGAGAAGAGCTTGCGGTTGTGTACGGAGAAGATCTCCTTACTCCTGCTCGCTTGTCATATGAATTTAGTAAGACTCATAAGGATACGTTTACAATTTTAGGTGGTATCTTTGACGGTTCTTTCAAGAATCAAAAGGAAATGCTTTCAATTGCAACGATTCCTCCTCGTGAAGTTCTTCTTTCACAGCTGGCTTATCTTCTTAAGTCTCCACTTCAGAAGTTGGCAATCGGATTAAATGAAGTGAGTAAGCTAAAAACACAATAAAATTACTTCATCTGCTTTGTTCGAGAAGCTTGGCTTCGAAGATGTATGTAGCCAGCAGGCGAAAGACATGAATAGATAAAAACTTTTCATTCCTCGCATCTAAAGCAATTTAATTGATTTTTACTTCGGTTACGTTCAAAATTACAACAATTTAACTATTACATTATGGAAAAACACGCAGATCTTTTGACAAAGATTGAAAACATGTCAGTGCTTGAACTTAACGATCTCGTTCGCGCAATTGAAGAAAAGTTCGGAGTATCAGCTGCTGCAGTAGCAGCAGCACCAAGCGCAGGTGCGGGAGCTGAAGCAGCAGATGAAAAGACTGCTTTCACAGTTCACTTGGTATCTCCTGGTGAAGGAAAAATTGCTGTTATGAAGGTGGTTAAGGAAGTTCTCGCTCTTGGACTCAAGGACGCTAAGGACCTCGTTGACGGAGCACCTGTTGACCTTAAGAAGGATATGAAAAAGGTTGAAGCTGAAGAATTTAAGAAGAAATTGGAGGAGGCGGGTGCGAAGGTGGAGCTAAAGTAAGTCGTAGACTTATTTTACGTAACCTGAGCAGCTGTGCCGACTCGCTCGGTAAATACTCTAAAACATTGAGATATGTTCTATCGGAACATATCTTTTTGTTTGTCACAAAGAGCCATAACAACGAGCGCTCCCGATTTCTTAGACTGTACTCAGTCTGTTGAAATCGCAGTACTGGTGAGTATTCGGCCAAAGGAGCATTAAAAACAAAATGTACTCATTTTGTTTTTAACAAGGATAAACAACAAAATCAGATCGCGACCGTATTGACTCCATTTCCTGGATTCCTGGGAAATGCTTCGGCCAAAGGTGCATTTTCATAAGAACTACTCTTCTTATAAAAACAAGTGTTTAAACAAAAAAGACGTATTCATTTAGAGTACGTCTTTTCATATGTTATAAAAATCATTTTAAGTAGCTTTCAACTAAAGGTACTCAATTAGATATTTTTTGCTATACTTAAATAAACTTTAAAAGGAGTTGTACCTTGGATAAATCTACCATAAACATAGACACGTTATTGGATCCAAAAAGGGTCAAAGAAAATCTGGAAGCACACATACAAGTTTCTGGAAGGATTCATACTCGTCGAGAGACAGAGTTCAATGCTGTAGGTCTTTCTCAGAAAGTTCCTCTGGCTTTAAAGAGAAAACCTGCAGCTATGGCAGCTGCAAAAAAGAAAAAGTAATCCCGCGCAAAGCTTCGCTTTGCGCGGCTTTGTTTTTATAAGTTTGACAAAAACTAATGTTACATGTATAATGTTTTTGTTGTTCAATTCGCCTCCCTACCCCCGAAGTAGTACACGTATCCCTCTATGATACACGGAAGGAATCTTAAATCCAATAATCTTACGTGGTCTGTTGTTAAGAAAGGAGT
>JAYUCW010000102.1:0-20011 GCA_043740125.1 Minisyncoccota bacterium | reverse complement strand
AAATCTTTCTTCAAATGTTAAGTGTTTATATTTCATACAATTGTAATTTTTGCTAATGCATTAATTCTAACTGTACTACTTCAAAGGTGGGGAGGAGTCTCGATCCAATTGTTGGCCGTTTGGTCAATAAGTAGCTCTTTTCAAGGAGTATGCATGACAACTGCACTGGTTCTCGTTATTTTTGCCTCACTTACTGCGGGGCTTGCCGTCTACTTTGCCATAACGAAACGGCCGGCTATACTGACAGCATTTGTTACAGCGGCCGCTCTTTTTTGCACTTTAAGCACCCTAAAGTTACTCATTGATCCGCTCATCAAGTAGCACGACCCGCCAAACGGTGAAACCCGTTTCGGCGGGTTCTTTTTTGTAAAATAACGGGGACAACATGGCTAGTATCTTGGAGAAAGAGGGGTATACTTATCTTATATCGACTTTAATTAATATAGCCATTTTTTTGATATAACAATTTTTATCTATGACTCAAGATGAATTTTACAAAGAGGCTTTTGATAGAAATAGCGGACTTGTACCAGAAAAAATACAAGGGAAATTAAGAGCAACAAGGGTTGCTATTCCAGGAGCCGGCGGTGTTGGTGGGATTTATTCTACGACGCTTGCCCGTCTTGGAGTTGGGGCATTTCATATTGCTGACTTCGATACATTTTCTCTTGTAAATTTTAATAGACAGACCGGTGCGATGATGTCTACTATCGATAAACAAAAAGAAGTTGTAATGGAAGGCATTATTCACGATATTAACCCGCATGCACAGGTGACACGGTTTGGAGAAATTAAAGAAGAGAATGTTGATCAGTTTTTAGAAGAAGTAGATATTGTGGTCGATGCGATGGATTTTTTCCAGATTGATGTAAGGCGCCTCATATTTAAGTCAGCTTATAAAAAGGGGATTCCAGTTATAACGGCTGCGCCACTTGGCTTTGGTTCAGCTGTGCATATTTTTGATAAGCACAGCATGACTTTTGATGATTATTTTGCTATAAATGACAACATGTCATACAAAGAAAAAATAATTTCATTTGCAATAGGGATAACGCCAAGTTTACTTCAGACGGCCTACATGCCACCGGCAACACTTAAATTAGAAGAAAAACGTGCTGCTTCTTCAGTTGTTGGAACACTTGCCTGTGCTAATTTTGCAGCAACAGAGGTGTATAAAATTATAGGTGGGATTCCATATGAGACAAGTCCTGTGTCTTTTCAGTTTGATCCATACCTTAAGAAAGTGAGACGAGTCAATCTTTGGTTTGGGAATCGTCATCCAATTCAGCGTTTTAAAATCTGGTACTTCTCAAAAATGCTACAGTAATATTTTTATGTATTTAGGAAAATTAATAATCGCTAAGTTTGTATATACCTTTTTTCAACTTTGTAGTATTCCCTTTGAGATGTTTATTTTAAGATATTTTTATATTAAAGTTAGTCGACCAGTTCTATTTGACTTGCCGGCCGGGGTTCTTTTTATTGCTAACCATCAGAGTCGGCTCGACCCCTTTCTCATCACCTACTGTGTTGGTTTCAAGAACTTCCTAAAAATTCTCCCTGTACGATTTCCAATAACACCCGAGTATATGTTACGGTTACGGTTTAAGTACATACTTGGTAGCTTGGGTGGCTATACTATCGGAACAAATCCGATGGCGAAGATGAAAAAACTCCTTTATACGAGGGATATTTTACGGCGTAAGGGCTCTGTGCTCCTATTTCCTGAAGGAAAGATTAATAAGACCGGATATATCGACTGCTCTCAATTCAAAGATGGAGTGAATGTTTTATTTTACGAAAATACACCTGTTGTTTTCGTTAGGGTCAAAGGATTTTTATGGTTTCGTTGGAGAAACCCAACTGCTTTCGGAAAGCGATCGATTGAATATAGCGAAGTTATACAAGAAGGGACACCAGAAGAAAAGTTGGCTAAAATGCAAGCGTTTTTTAAGAGATAATATGGAAACAGTAACCGTCCAGTTTTCACACCTTGATACGTCAGTTTTTCATAAAAATAAAAGTATCTATAGTGAGCAGTTAATGTTGAAGTGTCTTATAAAAAGTAGTGTAGCGAATCATCTTTGTGGTAAGAATCCGGACTACAGAATACGTAAAGATGTTTTCGGCAAGCCTCATGGAATGGATCGTAAGGGCTCTTTACTACCAGTCAGCACTTCTCATGCATACCCATATCTGTATGCTGCTGCTTCTCATGAAGATGTGCTACTCGGGTGTGATGTAGAGAGTATAAGAACATTCGATGACTTCTTTCTCACTTCTTTTTTGTGTACTAATGAGTTTTTATATATAAAAAGTATTGATAGTTTTCTTCGTGACGAGGTTGCTACACAAGCTTGGACAATTAAAGAAGCATTTCTTAAAGCCATAGGAAAAGGACTTAGGATTCATCCAAGGAGACTAGATGTAAGTACTATTTTGAAGGGAAGGGGTGCAGGTGAGTATAGTATTTTATTTGACAGGGAAGCTGTGCATTGTACTGTAGGGGTTCTTCTGACAAAAGACAGGTTTGTTTTCTCTGTTATTTTGACTAGAGATGAGAATATAAAGAAGTGTAAACTGTAAAAGTGTAAATTGTTTTTTTATACAATAAAGAGTATTATAAAAGAATGAGTTCAAAAGACTATATTATCAGTATTATTTCTGAAGTTGTCAATCTTCCAAAAGAAACTATTACAACAGAAACAAAGTTAGTAGATATCGCTGAAGATTCAATTAAGCTATTTGAATTGTTTATTCGCCTGGAAAATGAATTAAAGGGTACGCTCACGTATGAGGAGGTTGCACACATTGAGTCCGTGGGAGATGTTATACATTTTGTAGATAAGCACCCTTCCGGAAGCATTTTTAAAGAATAAACATGTTAGTACAGATCACTTGTCGCATGCTTACTGAACTTTCTTTACGAGAAAGAGCGGCAAAGATTGTTGATAAAAAGTATCGTGAAGAGGGATATATACGAGGTGATACGGTTGCCCCTTCCAAAATCGCCGCATACATTTCTTTGGATGAGGCAGATGTGTTCGGGGCCTTTATCAACGAACAACTTTATGGAACACTCTCACTTGTTTTTGATGACAAGAGAGGATTACCTATGGATTCTATTTATAAAGATGAAATAGACGTATTTCGTACCAAAAAATATAAACTAGGTGAAGTCGTTCAATTTGCTGTAGATAAAGTTATTCTAGAAGAGCAGTTGTCACCGTATGAAGTATCAGGGTCTTCTTTGCCGCTCTTTGGCTGTTTACTTTCATATGCTAAAAAAAATGACTTTGATTTCCTCTGTATTACTGTTAACCCAAAGCATGTCTCTTTTTATACGCTTATTGGTTTTGAAAAAATCGGAGACATAAAGTATTATGCATCTGTAGATGCCCCTGCGGTTGCAATGACCTTGGCAGTGAAAGGGGTACATGGTGAATGGTTTAATAAAAATTCTGTTACAAAAATGATTAAAACTTTCTTTGAGAGACATCAGACAGATAACGCGTAAGTATGCTTTTCATTTATTTTTTTGTAGTATTTGTACTTGGAGTGACTACGTGGATCACCTATTTTGGGTTACAAAGTAGGGTTTTAAGTAGAAAAACAAAAGACTTTGTAAGTAGTACTAAAATGTATCATACGAAGATTTTAATGGTTGGAGATAGTATTATGCGTGGGGTTGGAACATCTCACCTGCAACATACACTGCAAGCTCTTGTTGAAGCACATTCACCAACATCTTATATCACTGTTGTTGCAAAAGATGGAGCACGATGTGAAGAAATTATTCGAGCTCTTAAGGAAAAGCAACTTGAGAAATATCATCAAGTAATTTTATTTTGTGGTGGAATGGACATTATTCATTTTTCTAGCGCAAGTACTATTAAAAAAAATCTCGAAGAACTTTTTATATATGCAAAGTCCACTGCTCCCCATGTGCTCTATATATCACCAGCAAACGTAGGGAATGCACCGATATTTCCTTTCCCTGTTTCCTATATCTATGCACAAAGGTCACGAAAGTTTTTTGCAATTTCACGTGAATGTGCCAAGGCACATGGGGTAACATTTGTTGACTATTACAGTAGCAAAAATACTCAGTACGCGGAAGATAAAAGTCATCCAAATGATAGTGGGTACAAAAATCTATTTGATTTGTTTAAAAAACATATTGTATGATTGCAAAAATCCCTTTTGATTCGTAGAAGAGACGACTCATCTCCATGTGAAAGAGTGTCAATCACGAATACATCATATCCTTCTGTAAGCAGTTCTCGTACAACATATTCTCCAGTAAACCCACAACCACCAGTAACTACTGCTCGTTGTTTCATGAAAAATAGTATAGCAGAGGGGTAAGATAACAGACAGTAGCGACTACTGAAGGTGGCCGTTGCTGTATCTGTATGGCTAAAAGCTACTAGCTAAAAGCTAATTAGTTACGTCGAAACTTGCTAGTTTCGACGCGATTTCGAATTAGCAAATTCGTGGCTTTGCTATAGACATATATCTATTTCCGTCGAAATTTGCTAATTTCGACGCTAATTTTACGCTTAAAATTAGACCCCACTCTTACTCATAAGCACCTTGATCGTACGGAGGATGATAGAAAAGTCAGTGAGGAGACTGTTGTGTTCAAGGTAATACATATCGTACGCAAGTTTAGTCTTTGTTTGCTTAACATCGATACCAAACTTTGGAGCTTCATGCTGTTGAGTTTGGGCCCAACCAGAGAGTCCAGGACGTACAATGTGACGTACATTATAAAATGGCACACTTTTTGCATATTCTTCGACAAGATTCGGTGTTTCAGGACGAGGGCCAATAAGAGAAATATCTCCCCGTAAAACATTCCATAACTGTGGAAGCTCATCAATTCTTGTTTTTCGAATAAATGATCCGACTTTTGTGACACGTTTTGTTTCCTTAACTTCATTTGTTGGAAGATTTTCCATTGATCTAAATTTATACACACGGAAAGGTTTCCCATGTTTACCGACACGAAGGTGACTATAAAGTACAGGTCCTTTATCCTCTATTTTAATTGCAAGATATACAAATGGAAATACAAACACTCCTAGTAGAAGAGCAGTTGGAAAAGCAAATACTACATCAATAAAACGTTTGAGTCCGTCATAACGCCTTGAAACGTTAATAGATCGAAATATCCAATCTTGGTTAATAAGTTCAAGAGGCACCATGTCAAAAACATCTTCATACACATCCACAATATCAAGCACCGCAGCACCTCCGAAGAGCTCGCGGTAGATAGCGTCAAAGAGTGGTTTGATACGCTCATCTCGCATGTCGATAATAATAGAATTTGGTCGTGTTGAGGTGAGGGCTCCTTCTAGTTTTTTCATATCGTAGGTATCCACATCAATTGCCGAAAGAAGAGTTATGCCAATATGAGGGTTGCGACTTAGTTCATCAACTAATTTATGAAAAGTTTCTCCGCTACCTATGATGATACTTTTTTGTTTTCGATAGTGGAGAACAAGTGAAAATGCGTATCTACGCCAGACACTCATAAGAACAGATGAAATAATGACATAAAGGAGAAGAATCGTTTTCGGAGCAATTCCAAGCACTGGAAGAGTGTAAAAAAGAATAGTTGCACAAACAACAACGAGAATCTGGCTTGCAAAGATTATTTTGTTGAGTTCACGAATAAGCCTGAGTGTCGGTTTATCATATAATCCATATCCATAGAAAATAGCTACAGAGACAATGATAACCGTAGTAAATGGAACTGTAAAAAAGAGAAACTCTGAGAATGACAGTGTATTTTGGTATCTCAGTGAAAGCGCAAGATACAGTGACGTAAAGAGAATTAAGCAGTCTGCGACAAGAAGAATGAAGCGACCTGGTGTGTGTCGTATTATCATATGAGTATTGCTATACTATAATGATATTAATCATAGCATGAAAATACTATACCTTATCACGAAGAGTAATTGGGGAGGTGCCCAGAAGTATGTCTATGACGTAGCGACTGCTTTTCGTGCAAAAGGGCTTGATTGTATAGTTAGTTTTGGTGGTCATGGTGAACTTGAAAAAAAGCTTACTGATGCTGGTATTACAAACATCTCATTGCCGAGCATGACTCGGGATGTTTCCCTAGCCAAAGAACTAGCTGTTATGAGAGAAATATATCAACTTATTCGCCAAGAAAAACCGGACGTTCTTCATCTTAATAGTTCAAAAGCAGCAGGTATTGGGGCAGTTCTTGGAAGGTTAATGGGGGTAAAGTGTGTCATTGTCACCATGCATGGTGCTCCATTTCGTGAAGATCGTCGTTTTTCTGTAAAAGCACTTATTTATTTTTTTACATGGCTCACCTGTAGCTTTGCACACAAAATAATAACCGTGAGTAAACAAGATGAGGCAGACATTGGAAGAATGTTTTTTTTGAGAGGAAAAGTAGTAACTATCTATAATGGTATTTCTGTTGATGGTAACGTCCCCTCGCGTAAAGTAAAGCGAGGAAAAGAGACTCATATTGTGAGTATTGGGGACTTAACACGAAACAAAGGCTATCTCTATGGATTAGAGGCTATTAATATTCTTGTTAAAAAAGGAATTCCAGTTAGATATACAATTGAAGGTGAAGGTGAAGATCGTAAGAAGATTGAGGAGTATATTGCCATAAAAAAACTTGAGGGGGTCGTGTCTTTACTTGGAAGGACTCTTACAACGAAAGATAAACTTCATGAGTATGATGTCTTTATTTTAAGTTCTGTAAAAGAAGGCTTGCCATATGTTCTACTCGAAGCAGGAAAAGCTAAATTGCCAGTTGTCACAACTATTACCGGAGGTATTCCGGAGATTGTTCGTCATGAAGATACAGGACTTCTCGTACAACCAAAAGATGTTGAAGGGTTAAGTAATGCTCTTGAGAGGATTATTGTGGATAGGAAGTATGCTAAAGTTCTTGGACAAAGGTTACACTCTCACATCGCACAAAATTTTTCGTATACGAAGATGTTGGTAGAAACAGCGAAGGTGTATGGATTAATTGAGAAGAAATTATAAAGTTCATAAACCCATCGAAAGTTAAGTATGTCGATATCGAAAAAGTCTTGTTACTTTAAAATACTCGGACGTGATATGTTTTCGTGTTTCGGGTACAGATAAAGTAAAAATAGAGAAAAAAGCTATCGAAAATGGTTATGATTCAGTTTCAGGGTATATACGAGACCTTGAGCTACGATAACTACGATAATAGAGCATTAAGAAGACTGCGGCTTGATTGAAAGCTTAATGTAGTGTATAATTGCACAACTATGATGTCTATCACTACAATGCCTCGTGCCAAAAAAGAAACCCAGAAAGAAGGTTTTATTCCTGCTGTGTATTATGGTTCTCATGCTGCTGCAACCTCCATATTTGTGGACGCTAAAGAGTTCGCTAAAGTTCTTGCAAGTGAAGGAGCTTCATCTTCAGTTTCTCTTATTACAGAACACGGAAAAGAAGTAGCCATGATACAAGATGTACAACTTCATCCTGTTAAAAGTCATGTTATCCATGCTGATTTCCTTGTTCTTGAAAAGGGACAAAAAGTGCATGTGAAGACTCCGATTGAATTTACGGGTGAGTCTTCTGCAGTTAAGGCAGGGGGTGTACTTGTTAAGGTGATGCATGAACTCTCAATTGAAGGAGATCCAACACTTCTTCCTCATGAGTTTATGGTAGACCTCTCAGCGCTGGTTGATACTCATTCAGTGATCCATGTAAGTGATATTAAGCTCCCAGCAGGAGTTGAGCTGTACCACGTAACAGGAACTGATATTATTGCATCAATTGCAGTTGCACAAGAAGAATCAGTAGAAGTCACTCCTGTTGATTTATCCGCGATTGAGGTAGAGCAGAAGGGTAAGAAAGAAGAAGAAACAACTCCAGCCGCTGAGTAGTCCGAGCTATATATTGGCGAACTACTGAATCACCAGATTCATGGCTTTGCCATAAATATTTCTGGAAAAGTTTTTCACTGTACTCCTTAGTACACCTCTAATTTTTTTTAAAAATTCACTTCGTATTTCATCCAATATCTAACTCGGCTAACGTTAGATGGAATTTAGTAAGAAATAAAAATACAATGAATGCTAAAGAACGACCGCGCAGTTGTTCTTTGTGTTTATGGTTACAAGCTAAGAGCTAAAGGCTAATAGCTGTTCCTTTCGTCTGCTATACTAGAATAATGAGAAGAACTCTTGCGGTTTTTACTATCGCTCTTATATTCCCCGTCGCACTATTACTTGCGATTGTTTCTGAGCGTCCGGAACCTGCTTATGCAGAGCAGTCTAGAGCAGAACTCGAAAAAGAACTAGCTGATCTTGAAGCGCAAATAAAAGCACTCGGTCAAAATATTTCTGCCACTCAACAGCAAGGGAAAACCCTTAAAAATGATATCACACTTCTCTCAAGTAAGATCGCTCAGAGTAAGTTGAAGATTCAGTCACATCTAAAAGCAATTAACCAACTAAGTCAAAATATTACACAAAAAAACGAAACGATTAATGATCTTACTACAAAAACTAATCGTGAAAAAGAATCACTTTCACAGATTATGCGTAAGACAATGTATCTTGAGGAGTATTCGTTGATTGATTTTAGTCTTCAGTCAAAAAGTCTGTCATCATTTTTTGAAGATGCGGACTCCTTTGCTACAATTAATCGTGCGCTTAAAAAAAGTTTTGAAGATATCCGTGCGAGTAAACAAAAGTTAGAAGTAGCAAAAGGTGAGTTACTAGAAGCGAAAGACCAAGAGACAGAAAAAAAGATTGCGCAAGAGCTTGAAAAAAAGAAAGTTGAAACCAATCAGAAAGAAAAGAATACACTTTTAACTATTACCAAAAATCAAGAAACAGAATACAAGAAAGTTCTGGTTGCTCGTGAAAAAGAAGCTTCAACAATACGAGCGCGCCTTTTTGAACTTCGTGATTCTGGAAGTATTTCCTTCGGTCAGGCGTATGATTTATCAGTTCTCGCTGCACGGAGCGCAGGGGTCCGTCCGGCGCTTATCCTTGCGATCTTGATGCAAGAATCATCTCTTGGTATTAATGTTGGAGCATGTTACTTAAATGACCCAGTTACAGGAGGAGGTGTTTCTATTAAAAATGGAATCATAAAACCAAGAACTATGAGCCCAAATCGTGATGTTCCAGTTTTTAGTTCGCTGCTATCTCGACTTGGTCGTTCGATGGAAAAGACCCCAGTATCATGTTGGATACCGATGTATAGTGGAGGTAATCCTATTGGTTGGGGTGGGGCTATGGGGCCATCACAATTTATTCCTTCAACATGGAAAATTTTTGAAAATAGGATTGAAGCAATCACAGGAGCATCAACCGCAGATCCGTGGAATCCTCGAGATGCTATTACCGCTACTGCACTTTACTTGGCAGACTTAGGTGCAGTATCAGGTAATGAAGCAACTGAACGTAATGCCGCATGTAAATATTATTCTGGAAGAGCCTGCTCCTCATTATCTGCTGCTGCAGGCTATGGTAATTCTGTGATGAGAAAAATCGTTGGTGTGCAAGCAGATATCGACAAACTACAGAAGTAGCTGGGCACAGGTTGTAGGTGGTAGGTGGTAGACTAAAATACTTATTTACTTAATTTAATTGGAATTTTTACCTTTATTTCTACAACCTATCACCTACAACCTCTCAACTAAAAAATTCTTGCAGAATGCCATTTTTAGTGGTATAATCTTACAACTAAATAACTTTTATTTAAATCCTATGAAAGCAGATATTCACCCAACATACTACACTACAGCTATCGCAACATGTGCATGCGGAGCAACCTACACGGTAGGTTCAACAAAAGAAACTATCGAAGTTGAAATTTGTGCTACATGTCACCCTTTTTATACTGGACTTGAGAAGGTGCTCGATACTACTGGACGTGTGGACAAGTTCAAGAAAAGAATGGCGGCTACCAAGAAGTCATAAACGGACGAGCAACGAAGTCGAGCGCATGTTTTTGTCGGGCAATGTACAAGTAAGTACATTTTCCTCCAAAAACATGCGCTCTTCGCGTATCTCATTCCGTTTCTGACTTCCTTAATTCTATGATTGTAGATAATTTTAAAATCAGTTCACGTTAATCATGCTAAAATTGTAACTGTATTTATAACCTATAATCTACCATCCACAACCTAAAATTTCATGGACTTAGAATCTTTTAAATCAAATCCGCGCACTACCTACCTCGCACAAGAATACGAGCGGCTTTCTGATGCTCGTAATGAGGCAGAATTGCTTCTTAATGACGATGACATGAAGGAGCTTGCACAAAGTGAGATAGACACTCTTTCTCCACAATTAGAAGCACTTTGGAAGCAAATGGAAGATCAGGCAGAAGCTACAAAGGCACAAGAAGAAGCACCGAAGGCAATGATTCTCGAAATCCAAGGTGGAGCAGGAGGAGATGAGTCATCACTCTTTGCGGCAGAACTTGCGCTCATGTATCAAAACTACGCAGAGGAACGGGGATGGGGATGGGGTAAGTTAGATGAGTCGTTGTCGGATGTCGGCGGGTACAAAGATGTATCATTTGAGGTAAAAGGAAAGGGGTGTTATGAGGCCCTGAAGTTCGAAACAGGAGTACACCGTGTACAGCGTATCCCTGAGACTGAGAAGAATGGTCGAGTGCATACTTCCACCGTTACAGTGTCGGTTATGCCGATTCGTCAGGCAACTAAAGTGACCATTCCGGCAAGTGATCTAGAGTTCGAGACCTCTCGTTCAGGTGGAGCAGGAGGACAGAACGTGAACAAAGTAGAAACCGCAGTGCGAGTGATTCACAAGCCGACAGGTCTGGCTATTCGTTGTACTATTGAGCGTTCACAACTTAAGAACAAAGAACGTGCTCTTGAAATGTTGCAGGCGAAATTGGACCTACTTGCTCAAGAAGAAGATGATAAAAAACACGCATCCGAAAAGAAGTCCCAAGTAGGGACAGGGGACCGAAGTGAAAAAATCCGCACCTATAACTTCCCACAAGATAGAGTCACCGATCACCGTATTCGTGAAAGCTGGCACGGCTTACCAAAAATTATGATCGGTAACATGGGTCCAATTGTGGAAGCGCTTCAGAACTTCACCGGCGAGTTTGGTGATAGTGAAGTATCTGAAGACTAACGTAGCTTCCCCGATGCAAGACCTCGGGGAACTAAAAAAGATCTGTAGTAATGTAGACTTTTTTTATGTTTATAATGTTTACAGAAGCCTTGCCTTCGTAATAAATAAATGTATATTTGACATGTACATTTCAAGTGTACTATACTGACGGTATGATAAAAACAATTAATGTGACAAAGTTTCGTAATAACTTCAAGGACACAATGGATCATGTAAAGAAGAGTAAAAAGCCACTTATTATCACCGATAGGGATGTGCCGAGTGCCATTTTGATTGACATTGATGAGTATGAAGACTTACTTACTGGTAAGGATAAAGAGTATCTCGCAAGTATCAAAAATGCTCGCCTACAATATGAAAAAGGTAGTGTACTTACTATGACAGATGTCTTTGCAGATGTGATTTAGACCTTCCTTACTCTTCTTATGTCCTACAAGATTGTATTTACAAAAGAGTCTATTAAAGATATTGAAAAATTAGATCAGACTGTGAAAAAACAGTTATATAAAAAGTTTCTGTATTTTGAAAATGTAGATGATATAAAAGTTGTCGCCAAGAAGTTACACAATCATGATAGAGGGGAATACAGGCTTCGTGTTGGTAGCTTTCGTATTATTTTTGACCTTGATAAACACACAATAATTGTTCTACGTATTCAACATAGAAAAGATGTGTATAAATGAAAAATATATAGAATAGGTTTTATGTATTCTTCAGTTATACGTTGCTCGAGTGGGTAGGTTTGGTACACTCATTGCATGTCTAGAAATAGAACCCCTCTTCTTTTTGTGTGGGTCAGTCTTTATTTTTTCACTACGTTTTTAAATTGTTCTGCTCTTGTTGATGGTTCTCCAACACCTCCTACAAATATCAAAGCAGCTGCGTACACAAGTTCTCAGCCACGAGTTGTTATTTCATGGAATCAGGCGATGGATAATGTGGGAGTCACTCGCTATAATATTTATAAAAATGGTACCTTCCTTTTTTCTCCATCTGGGGTTGGGGTTACCTATACTGATGTTAGTGTAACTCTAGGATCTACGTACACATATTCTATTCAAGCAGGGGATGGAGATGGCAATAATAGTCCCCAATCAGACACTATAGAGATAGCTGTCAATGAAGGAGCACTCTCACACATAACTGCATCTCCACAAGTAATTGTCCCCACATCACCATCTACACCCACCCAACAAGTGACCACTGTTTTTTCTAATACAAGTTCTCAAGGAGAAGCACCTCAAATAACACACCCTGAAAATGTGCAGATAGTTGTATATGATAACCAGCTCACCATTACCTGGAAAAATCCAACAGGAAACACATTTAAAAGTGTACGTGTGATCAAGAAAGTAACATCATATCCAGTATCTCCAACAGACGGAATAGTGATCTGTGACTCACTCGCTTTACAATGTGTCGATAGAGATGTATCCCTCGGTAAAACATATTATTATGCTGTGTATGCAGTTGGTCAGACATACCTTGCTTCCAAGTTAATTACTATTACTGGATCACTTGTAGAAAAACAACAGCAAACAGGAACTCTACCAAAAATATCTCTACCTCAGAAAAATAACCTTCAAGCTTCAAGTACGCTGAAGGCTTCCTCCCTAGGATTATTTACAAAAATACTACAAGTTGGAAGTAGTGGACAGGAAGTTCTGTTTCTTCAGAAATTCTTAAACTCCCATGGCTATACAGTCGCTATAACTGGTGGAGGGTCCAGTGGGTACGAGACTACATCATTCGGTAACGGTACACAAAAAGCTCTTCAAGCATACCAATGTCAAAAAAAGATAGTATGTGCAGGCACTCCATCATCCACCGGGTATGGCATGGTAGGTAAGACGACAAGAAGCTTTCTTAATAAGGAAGGGGAATAGATAGAACTCCTTCTTGTGTAGGGTGAGTTATCTGTAAAGGTTAATAACCCAGAAAAATCAAAAAAACTTGACACATATATAGAATAGTAGTAGTGTAAAAAGTAGATCAATTTTTTTGAAAGGAAAAAAATGGAAGCAAGAATTGTCCATATGGAAGAAGAAATTATAAATGCTGTTAAGGCACTTAATTTTGTTACCATTTCATGGTTAGTTAGGTGTCTAACTACCATGGGTGAACTTAACCGTAGACCTGTGCGCCTTAAACTATGGGGAGCACTTCCGAGTTCAAATAGTAAATTTTTGGAAAAACAAGACTTTCTCCGTAATTTATGTTCTTCATACAAGCAAAAAGTTAACCAGAAGATTTTGTCGGACGCAGGTCTTCAAAGTATTGAAGACGCTATCAACAGATTGAATGAGGCTTCGTATCCTTTGTTTGCCAACGATTCAGTGGAAGCGATGAGTCTTCAGTCTTTTCAAGTATCAGATTTTCCTTCAGTTGATTCGTATCTGGTCGCAGTACAGCAACTTCAAGGTGCAATCATTAACCTGGAGCAGGTTTTAGTCTTTAGTTTCCAGTATTTTAATGATGCTGATATAGGTAAGAGGGTCGAACTTCGTAATAGATGTAAAACTGACACAAGTGTTACTTTTACCGAGACAGATCTAACGAAGTACATCACACTTTCTAATGCTGGGGAAGTAAACATGACAGTTTATATTCGAGGCTCTTTAGAACCGCAGATCGAACACCTTTCGGGTTTAATGTTGCAAGCTGAAAGAATGAAAGCTGCAATAAGGCTCTAGATTTGTAGAGGTTTTGATGATCTGATCTACTGTTTTGTTTTTTCTAAATAACAAGACCCCAATTTTACCTTCGTAAAATTGGGGTCTTTCTTTGTTTAATTTTTGTATGGGGAGTATACTTGAGAGTATCATTTATGATTTATATTTATGCAAGATACATTTAATAAGCAAGAAGCAAAGCTAGAAGGAGAGGATGTTCCAAAAATAATAGTACCTCAAACGATACAAGAGCTCCATGCAGAGTATTCAGAGAAGAAAACACAGATGGAAAAATTAGCATCTACACCACCTCCTGTGACTGAACCTCGCGATGATTACGTAATCTTTAAATATGAATCAAACTTAAGTAAAGTTAATTTGGATTTAAGACATAGCGTGACACAGCTTCTAGCAGCTTCGCCTAATGTTGTAGACCTTGCCGCTGATAATCAAGCTTATAAAGTTACTTTTAATGGGTATCAAGGTAATTGGAAAGCTGCAATAGAAGATCCAAAACTTACGGCTTTAGTGCAACATACTACGGCTCTACAGCACGCAGCTTTAGCAGGTGCTGATCCAGATGCTCGTGTGGTCATCACTCCTGATGGAAAAGTTCTAGCAGGTCAAATCCCTTCACAAGATGACGCTGTTGATATTGATCTCACTGCGATGGAAAAAGATGCAAGAAGCGAATCCTTGAAAAGAACAGATGCTATGATAGGTCGTCAACAAGAAAGATTTGCTCAAAAAGCTACTAATCCAGATGCTCGTGTCATTCTTACTCCTCCAAAAAATACTGGTAGTGATATCGATCCTAGTAATGTAGGGTCTTTAGGGGAAAAAGGAGTTCCTAAAACTCCAGAAGAGTACAGAGCTTTAGCAGAAAACTATTTAAATAAGAGTAGAGAATCACAGGAGCGTGTAGAAAAAGTCACTGCTACGCTAGAAAAACGTGAGGAAAAAGCATCAAGCAGATTACTCGAAATGGGGCTCACTGGTTTGGTTAAGGGTTTAGAATCATTTAAAAATGTTAAACCAAAGCATAAGCTCGCGATAGGATTAGCTCTTGCAGGAGCATCAGTTGCATCAGGTGGTCTGACAAGTGTTCTTTCAAAAGTACTTTCAACAGCTTCGTACGCATCATCTCATTACCATGAAAAAATAAAAGCGCTTGAAGAACAAGGTGTTGAATTTGATACAAGAAAGGTAGCAGTCCAGTCTCTTACTCGTGGAGTTATTCTTGCACTTGCTTCAAGTGAACTTATAAGTTATTTAGCTCCTAATATCCCGGGAGCACTAGATACAGTTACAGAAAAGTTTTCGAGTGTTAAAGAAAGCGTTAAAAGTTGGTTTTTAAGTTTGACTGAAGCTACACCTGTAGAATCAATGCCGATTAAGGGATTGGATATGGAGAGGAGTGTACCCGTCGACCATTCGCTATCAGGCAAAGAGAGTCTTGGTACTCCTTTAGTAGTAGCTCCGTTACCAGAATATGTAATTCAGTCAGGAGATAATTTGACAAAGATTATTCGTGAGCAGGTTTTTAAAACTATACCAGGAATTGAAAATCTTACAGACTTCCAGAAAAATAATATTATAGAAAATCTCTTACAGCAAGCAAAAGAAAATTCGACAAGTCCTTTTGGTGTAATTAATCAATTTTCTAACCCAAACGTAATTCAGCCGGGCAAGACTCTTGACCTCAATGAGATACGACAAAGTATAATTGGCTATCAACATAATAATTTTGGTGGAGATACCTTTCTTGAACATGCAAAGAAAGTCACAAGTGGAGCTTTTTCAGGAGGGGGTGGTGGAGGTGGAATAGGGTCTTTTGTCAGTTCATCTGAGATGTTTCCTGATGGTGGAGGGGGAATGTTCGAGTCTCCACCTACAGAGCCTTCTCGGGTTGTTCCAGATTCAAGTTTTTCTTCTGATAATATTCCATCACAAGGAGACAGCAATCCTCTACCTGAAAAAGAAAATCCGAGGATACAAGGTGAAGGATATCTTACTAATGCATAGTATAATCTTGCTATAATTAATGTAGTCACAACTATTTTACATAATAAACAAAAAATATGAATCAAGAAATTATTGATAAATTACACACTGCACTCTTTGCTATCTCACCACTTGCTGAAGATAGAGAGCAGATTATTGCTAAGATGGGGGAGACAATTTGGGTTGAATCACTTGAAAAAATGTTACTTGCTCTTCCAGAAGAATCACGTGCAGAAGTGATTACGCTTCTTAACGCAAATGATCTTGATAAAGCTGTTGAAATCATTTCAGCGCATGATATAGATATTGATGTAATCTTACAAGAAGTTGCTACAAGTGTCATGGATGAAGTAATGAAGCAAGCAGTTTGATGTTTTTAATAAGGATCCCGACGGAGTTACAGAGTTATTTACTTAAAAAGATTGAAATATAAAGGTAGCAATGAGTATTCCCAAAATACCTTTTTTGTGCTAGAATAGTCATATTCATCCAATCGGGCACATCAGGATTTGGACACCTGAGCATATCATTTCGCGACCTACTGACGCTTGCAAAACTTGCATTACGGAGAAATGATACTGTGGCACGAGGAAAATGTTTATTAATTCACAGGTTATGGGTGTTAGGTTCTGGGTGATAGAGAATGCAATGTATTGTATTTTCTAACCTACAACCTACAACCTACAACCTACAACCAATTTATGTCAAACATCACCATCGAAGCTCTTAAAAAAGCAGGGCTCCAGTACGGGTACTCTCGAACTCGTCGTCACCCATCAGTTAAGCCTTACATCGAAGGTAATGCTAACGGAGTTGATTTTATCAATCTCGAAACAACAAAAACTCAACTAGAAACTGCTGTTGCCTACTTAAAGAGTATGCAAGGAGCAGGGAAAGTTATACTTTTTGTAGGAGTTAAACCAGAAATTCGCCAGGTTATCAAAGAAGTTGCACTTTCACTTAATTCACCATACATCGCAGAGCGTTTTATCGGTGGAACTCTTACTAACTTCCCACAAATGAAGAAGCGTATTGAGAAATTGCATGATCTCTTGAAGAAAAAAGAAACAGGTGAGCTTGCTGTCTATACAAAAAAAGAACAGCTCCTTATTCAGCGTGACATCGACCGATTAGACCGTGATTTCGGTGGTATTTCTTCACTTACTAACATTCCCCACGTTGTTGTTATCGTTGATCCACGTCATGAAATAATGTGTATTAAAGAAGCTAAGCTTCTGCATATTCCTGTGGTTGCACTTTCTAACACGGACTGTACACTAGAAGGTATTGAGTACCCGATTGTCGGTAATGATGGATCTGTTCCTGCTGTGAAGTTCGTACTTGAAACTATTAAGGAAGCACTTGCTATAGAAGCATAGAGGGTAGTGACTAGTTTTTAGTTATTAGTGGTCAGTTAGCACTGTCTATCTTTTATAAAAATTAAGTCACGGCTTATTACATAGAGACAAATTTCTATAGTATTTTAATTTACTAACCACTAACCACTAATAACTAACTACTATTTACGTATGGACGATATTAAACAACTTCGCGAAGAGACAGGTCTCTCATTCGCACAAATTAAAAAAGCACTTGATGAAGCACATGGAGACAAAGAAAAAGCTCGTGCTGTACTTGCTGAGTACTCTGCCAATTCAGCATCGAAAAAAGCTGACCGTGAGATTACTGCGGGGGTTATTTCATCCTACATTCACGGGTCAGGTACTATTGGGGTGCTTCTTGAACTTGGGTGTGAGACTGACTTCGTTGCCAAGAATGAAGAGTTCGTTTCTCTTGCAAAAGACCTTGCGATGCATGTCTGTGCGATGTCTCCAACATCAATTAATAATGAAGATAATCTAGGTGAAGAAACCGCTCTTTTATCTCAAATATTTATTAAAAATCAAGAGATGACGGTTAAGCAACGTCTTGACGGTGCTGTTCAAAAATTTGGTGAAAATACCCAAGTAGTTCGTTTTGTAAGATATAGTATTGGATAATAAAACGCAAAAAAACCTTTTAAAAACAAAATGTTTATAACTATTCTCATCGGTATAGGGATGATATGTGTACTTACTTCGATGTCGGTTATTTTGCTACAGCATTATAGAATTACTCGTGGAATTATACAGATTGATACAGAGTACAACGGTCCAAAAAATGTTTCAGTAACAGTGCATACAATAATCCGTTACTTACTAAAACAAAGTGTTCATTTGCGTAAGTTTTTTATGCAATATGTTTTTCATATTCTCGTAAGATTTATGTATCATTTTGATGTTTTGACAACCAAGATGTATTCAAAATCTCGTAACTGGTTTGTAAAAAATGCAGTAAAAAATAAAGGGACAGTTCCACATTTCTGGGATCATTTAAAAGTATACAAGCAAGAAATGGATCAAGAAAAAGATGAAGAAGAAGTTATAAAATAGTTTACAGGTAGTTACGTTTTTAATGATATCCATAATAGGATCTGGGTATTTTTTTACATATACTATAGATTTTACTAAAAATTATTATGTTGATTCTCGGTAAGTTGTCAATATTTTTTTGGTAAAAAAGTAAAGAAATAAAAAAGAAAGTAAAAAACCTTTAAATTCAAAGGTTTTTTGCGTATTCTGCTGCCTTGTATACCTCTTCTAGAATCATTTTTTTTAGAACAAAAATAATCATAAAAAACTCTTTGAGTTATCCCCAAGAAAATTAAAATTGCTTATATTTTTCAATACTTTCTTAGCTATACTATGACAATGAGCGCGTACTCTACTTTGACTTCATGCAACTAGCATTTTTCTTGAAAAAAAGAATCAGCATACTTCTTTCAATTGCTCTCCTTATGGGGTGGGGGACACTTGTGTTCTCTGCACAAACTCCAAGCTTCATCAACTACCAAGGTTTTATTACCAACAGTTCTGGAGTTGCTCAGTCTGGGTCTGCGTCAGTTACGGTGAGAGTGTATGATGCACAAACTTTAGGCACTCTTCTTTTTGAAGAAAATGAAGGGACTATCACTATCTCAAACGGCTACTTCACTATTCCAATTGGACAAGTTGGGGATGTTAATGGCGTAACTCCAGCGGTAGCGTTTACTGACCTTGCTTTTGATAAAGCATATTATGTAACTGTTGAACTCGGTGCTCCATTTAGTACAGGAGAGATGACTCTCTCAGGAGGTCTTCGTTCACAAATGGGGGTTGTGCCTTTTGCAATCACTTCGTATGGAGCTCTTACAAGTACAACAAGTTCTGGTCTTGTAGCCTCCAAAGGAAAAATGTACTTTGATACAACTTCTAATCAGCTCTATGTGTACGATGGCACTTCATGGAGCGCTCTTGGTATCGCAGGAGCTGGTATCACAACTTTAAATGGTCTTACGGGGATATCACAATTTTTTGCAGTTGGTTCTACCGGAAGTGATATAACGTTTACCTCAACAGGAACTACTCACACACTTTCAATTCCAAATGCTGGCGCTTCATCTCGTGGAGTTGTTTCTACCTCTACGCAAATATTTGCTGGAGATAAAAATTTTATAGGAAGTACAACTCTTGCAACAACTACAGTTTCTAATCTTACTGGTACAGCTGCATTCTTTACAAATCTTTCTTCAACAAACCTTACATTTACTTCTGCGACTGCTACCAACGGCTTCTTCTCCTCTCTTGTTGCTACTCTCGCTAACTTCACCAACCTCATCATCGGGAACTCTACTACCACAAATGCAGTTACTACCTATCTAACTGCTAATACTTCTACAGTAGGGACTTCGACTGTTACTGGATCTTTCACAGCAAACGGTCTTTCTACACTTGCATCCTCCACTATTACTAAGCTTCGCATCACTGGTGAACTTCGTGATACCAACAACGCGACAGGGACAGCGGGTCAAGTTCTTGCTACAAATGGGACATCAACATTTTGGACCACCGTTACAGGAACAGTAGCTAATGGCTCAGTTACTAATCAAACTCTTTACTGGAACGGTAGTGCATGGACTGCCAACTCTAACTTTGCAGTGGATGCAAATGGTAACGCTACAACTTCTGGTAACCTAGCAGTATCTGGACAAACTACCCTCGCTAACGCCTCAACATCAAACATCACCACTGGTAACTTCTACTCCACCGGAAGTATTTCTACCAACAGTACCTCCACAAACTCCTTCATTTCCAA
>JAYUCW010000101.1:0-1300 GCA_043740125.1 Minisyncoccota bacterium | reverse complement strand
ATTAGGAGAAGTCATGACTATCTACTTATCTCTTCTAGTAGCTCTTGTAGGAGTACTAATGTATATCTTAGCATCTAACCCTAAGATTCAAGAACTAGGAAGAATTAGCTTCTTTGCAGGTCTATTAGCCTTCTTAATTCAAACTGCTCCTCATGTAATTAATACATTACGATAATGAGTGAGACAGTGCAATTAGCTTTAATAGCTACAATAGCTCCTACTTTGGCATCTTTGGTAGCAGTTTATGTATCTATTCAGGGTAACAAAGCAGCTAAGAAAGCATCAGAAAAAATAGATATTATAGGTGATAAGACTACTGAAATTCATACTAGTACTAATGGTACTCTTGCTAGTATGACTAAGGCATTAGAAGTATCTCATACCGAAATAGCTGGTCTCAAAGACATGGTAGCTAGTCTAGTTAAGTCCAAAGCAGTAGCAGATGGAATAGCACTTGCTACTGCTAGTTCTGTAGAACCTATTAAAAAAGAAGCATGAAGCGAATTCAAGTATCTCTATCAGAAGGCGAATATCTTGAGTTATCTAAGATTTCTAAAGAGAAGAGAAGGACAGTAGCTAGTCAAGCAGCTTATATTATTAATACGAATCTTCCTAGTCTTTCTCATCAACGTAGAGAACATGATACTGATACACCCTTACCTAGTATTTCTGAGACATTAGGTCTTGCTAAGGAGAAATCGTGAGTGATACGAGTCCTGCTAATCCCTCTGCATCAGGAGCAGAGAAAGTATCTAGTCAAGCGGATATCTTTAATCTTCTGTCTGATGTTCCTGATGAACCTAAGTCTGATCTAGGAGATGAGAGTGTCGATGAAGACGAATCTACTACTTCCGATGGGTCAGGAGAGGGAGATAAAGGTACTTCAGATGCTGATGATGAAGAGGTATCTGGAGAAGAGGAAGAAGAAACTACTGATGAAGCGGAGGAAGATAGTTCTGAAGAAGATGTAGATGAGGAAATAACTAAAGCGTCAGGGGTATCTTTCAAGGCATTATCTAAGAAATTCCCCACTATCTTCAAAGACTTTCCTCAACTTCGTCATGTTATCGGGCAGCATAGCGGATACAAAGAAGTATTCACTACAGTACATGATGCGAAGGAAGCCTCTGAGAAGTCTAATGTATTTGACTACTTAGATTCTCAAATAGTAGAAGGTAATCTAAGTTCTATCTTTAGCGGATTTGCTAAGCAAGATAAAGAAACTGGTACTAATACTATAGGTAAGATAGCAGAAAGACTACTTCCTGATCTACTAGAAGTAGATGAGAAGGCATTCAGA
>JAYUCW010000100.1:0-8143 GCA_043740125.1 Minisyncoccota bacterium | reverse complement strand
TTACTTGTTTACCCATATGTATTGTGTTCTTAATTATATAGTAATTGAAAAACAAAAAGTGGACACTGGTCGTGTCCACTTTTTGGGGTACATATCACTACGGTGTCGCTTTTTACTTAAAGTTAAAGTCTACTAGCTAAGATCTACAGTCTAATGGCTACAGTCTGCCATCTTGTGTTAGAATACCTAGTATGAAAGAAAATATTACTATCTCTATATCATCAGGAACTATTGTGCGAGTTCTTATGTGGATAACAGTCTTTGCAGGCCTCTTGTATATCAACGATTTTATTATCGCACTCCTCGTTGCCGTGGTTCTTGCTTCCTCAGTTGAGATGCCTGTGAGAAAATTAGTGCAGTGGGGGATCCCCCGTGGTCTTGCTGTTACGGGTTTGTTTTTTGCATTACTTGTTGCTATTGCTGCGGTTGTTCTCTTTTTTATTCCTCCGATAGCAGATGATATTGCGAGATTCATTAAAACCATCCCCGTACTTCTTGAGTCAGTTCGTATTTTTGGAAGAGATTTAGGACTTAAAGATCTATCACTTATGGTACAGCAGTTATCTCATGATATTTCAAAAGGCCAAATTCTTACAATTCTTAAAAATGTTTTTATTGGCTCGGGCAATTTCTTTGCAACCACATCAGTTGTTATCGGAAGTGTTCTTAATTTTCTACTCACATTTGTACTTGCATTTTATTTGGCATTAGAAGAGCATGGAGTGCATAAATTTCTTAAAATTATTGTTCCGAAAGATAAAGAAGAATATGTTGCAAATCTTTGGATGCGAGCACAAACGAAAATTGGACTGTGGATGCAAGGGCAACTTCTTCTTTCTTTCTTGGTGAGTCTTTTAGTGTATATTCCACTTCTTATTCTTAGTGTGCCATATGCTACGTTACTTGCTATCCTTGTATTCCTAGGAGAATTGATTCCAATGGTTGGACTTACGCTTGCCACGATCCCAGCACTTATTGTAGCGTGGGCACACGGTGGGCTTCCTCTTCTTGGAATCGTAGCTTTGATTTACTTTATTATTGGTCAACTTGAAGGAAATGTTTTGTATCCAAAAGTTATGAATAAAATGGTTGGGGTTCCTTCTGTTATTGTACTTATTGCTCTTGTCGTTGGTGCGAAATTCGCGGGGATTTGGGGAATGATTCTTGCGGTGCCACTTGCAGCAATTGCAATGGAACTTATTAATGATATGGGTAAACGAAAGTCAGATGTCGAGTAGTCAAGGTCAAAAATTTTATATTACTACCACACTTCCGTATGTGAACGCGGAGCCACATATTGGTCATGCTATGGAGTTTGTTCGAGCAGACGTCATTGCTCGCCATAAAAAGCTCCTTGGGTATGATGTCTTTTTTAATACAGGGACAGATGAACATGGTACAAAAATTCTTGAAGGTGCACTAAAAGAGGGTTTAGACGTGCAAGTCTATGTCGAAAGAAATGCGGCACGTTTTAAAGAACTTTTCCCAAAGCTTGGAATAGCAGATGATATTCATTTTATACGCACAACAGATGAGAGACATGTACGTGCTGCACAAGAGATGTGGAAAAGATGTAATGATAACGGTTATATTTATAAAAAAGAATACGAAGCAACGTATTGTGTTGGGTGTGAGCTCTATAAGACTGACAGTGAGTTAGTTGATGGGAAGTGTGAGATACATCCAAACAGAGAAATCGAAATTATAAAAGAAGAAAATTATTTCTTTGCATTTTCAAAATTAGAGAAAAAGCTTCTCGAGCTGTATGAGAAAAATCCAACACTCGTTGTGCCTCCATTTCGTTTCAACGAGATTAAAAGTTTTGTAACTCGAGGACTCGAAGATTTCTCAATCTCACGGTTGAAAGAGAAGATGTCATGGGGGGTACCTGTGCCAGGGGATGATGCACATGTAATGTATGTGTGGTTTGATGCACTCACGAGTTACATATCGACACTAGGTTGGCCAGATGAGAGTTTAGATTTTTCCTTTTGGGAACATGGTACCCCTGTTCAATACTGTGGCAAAGATAATCTCCGGCAGCAGTCTGCTATTTGGCAAGCGATGTTACTTGCTGCAGATGTGCCGAGCACAGCTAACATTATCATTAATGGTTTTATTATAAGTGGGGGACAGAAGATGAGTAAGTCTATTGGGAATGTTATCAATCCATTTGATGTAATAGAAATGTTTAAGGGTATTACCGATTTCCCAGAAGATGTTCTTCGTTTTGTATTACTCCATGAAATTCCTTCATTTGAAGATGGAGATATTACCCTAGAAAGTATTAAGGTTGCATATAGTGCACACCTTGCAAATGGTATAGGTAATCTCACAAGTCGTATTATGAAAATGGCAACAACCAATCTCACAGAGGGAATACGACCAGAACCACAAGCTTTTCCAGATGAGTATACACAAGCACTCGCCAATTTTGATAGTAAAAAAGCACTCGAGTTTGTTATGAAAGAAGTAGGGAGTCTTGACGGCTATATTCAAAGTACCGAACCATTTAAAGTAATAAAAGTCGACCAAGAGAAAGGTAAGGCTCTTATCGAAGATATGCGTGCACGATTGTATAACATCGCACGCCTCCTGCAACCCTTCCTCCCAAAGACAAGTGATAGAATAAAATCATGTATTCAAAGTCACGCCATGCCAGAAAAGCCACTTTTTAATCGACTTCCATAAATGAAAAAAATCTATAATAAACTTGTCAGAGATAAGATGATTGGTATCTATAAACATGATGTCGAGAATAAGATTAGTGCGAGTAGTTATAGCGTGCGGTATATGGAAAAGGCAGAGACACTTCTAAAGTTAAAAGATAAACTGCTTGAAGAGTCCCAAGAAGTTTTTGAAGCCTATGATAAAGAAGATAAGACGCAACTCAAAGAAGAGCTTGCCGACGTGATAGAAGTGATCGATGCAATTTTATACCACAACAACATATCTTTACCTGAAGTGCTCGCTATTCGTGATGCAAAGAAAGAAAAGAAAGGTGGCTTTGAAACAGGGTTGTACTTAGAAAGTATTGATTACTTTGATAAATAGACATGGAAGAGAATACAACTTGTCAGTCTTTAGTTATTTGGACAAAAGGCGATTTGACATGTATATACGCGGTATATATACTGTATATATGACTACAAAAGTAATTTTTAATACTGATAAAAAAGCAAAAACTTTAGCGATGAAAGAAGCCAAGAGAAGAGGGCTTACACTCACGTACTATCTTAACCAGACGGTGCTTGCCCTTGCTGGCACAGAAAGAACTGAAGTTCCTATCTTTAAAATAGTGGAGCCTACACAAGCAGAGGTTAAAGCCATCACAAAAGCAAAAAAAGAAATCGAGGATGGAGACTTCATCCTAGCAACAGATCTCTTTAAGAAAGTGGGGTACATTCCTAAGTATTAGCATGAAAAAGATTGTTATTTTTGCAAGAGCTGCAGAAAAATCACTTTTAAAGATTGAACAAAAGTATTAAAAGGCTATACTTGAGATTATTGACGAATTGACCGCTTGGCCAAAGATGTCAAAAAATAGAGACATCGTAAAGTTAGGAGGAAGAGAAGATACTTTTCGTATTCGAACTGGAGTATATCGAATTATTATCATGGCACATGGTAACAGTATTATCGTTACTGTCTTAGAAATACAAAAAAGAAAAGATGCTTATAAATAACAACTATGACTAACTACGCACTATTTGATGTTCACGCTCATCTTCATGATAAAGCATATGATGAAGATAGAGAACAGATTTTACAAGAGATGAAAGACTACGGGGTAGGCGCTATTACTGTTGGAACTGATCAGTCAGAGAGTAAGAAAGCTCTCACTTTGGCACAAGATCATGCACACATCTATGCAGCAGTTGGGTTACATCCGGCAGATAATGTCACGGAAGAATTCGACTATGAGTTTTATAAATCTCTCGCGATGAGTGAGAAGGTGGTGGCGATAGGTGAGTGTGGACTCGACTATCATTATATCGAAACATTTTTTGAGCGGGATAAGAAAGCTGGTAAAGTGACTTGGAATAAAGATGCGGAAGCTGATCGTCAGCAAAGAATCTTCGAGGCTCAGGTGGAGCTCGCAGTAGAAGTCAACAAGCCGCTTATGCTCCATGGGCGCCCAAGTAAAGGGAATATGGATGCGTATGAAGACATGCTTCATATTCTTGAGAGTGCTAAGAAGAAGCACGGTACGAAGTTACGAGGGAATGCTCACTTTTTTGTCGGGAGTATTGATATCGCCGAGCGCTTCGTACAGATTGGTTTTTCCATGAGCTTCTCGGGTGTGATTACCTTCACCAAGGATTATGATGACGTAGTACGGTACCTCCCGATGACGATGATTCACGCCGAGACAGATAGTCCGTATGCTACACCGTCACCATTTCGAGGTAAGCGTAATAGTTCGATGTATGTACAAGAAGTTGTGGCGCGTATCGCAGTCCTTCGTAATGAGCCTCTTGAAGAGGTGAGAGTGCAGTTACTTGAAAACGTCAAGAGAATTTTTAATATCTAATTTGCAAATATTTCTTAAGTGGTGTAGAGTTTTTAGGATGTTCATTTTGTAAAGGGGAATAGCATGAATGTTAATTTTTCGATTATTGAGGATCTTCTTTTGGGCTATTTTTTGAGTTTTTTGGTAAATAGTTTTGTTGTTACGAAGTTTCTTCAAAAAGTACTTAAAACACCAAAAGAAGTAAAGACTCCTAAAGGATTAATTATTAATAATGGAACAGAGAAAGGTATTAAGTTACTTATTCTTACAAAAGTAATTGCAAATTTTGGTTTTAGGGTCTCTGCCGTACTCACTTGGATTGCTGTACTTTTTTTCGGAGTTACATCTTCATTTGAAATTATAGCTATGCCTTCTTGTCTCAATATAGTAGTATCTTGTTTTCTTGTTCTTGCTGCTATGGTTAATAAAAACTTTTTTGTGAGTCTTCTTCTTGGTGATAAAAATACTGGAAAAAATTCTCATTGACTTTTTACTCCAAAAAGTGCAGGATGTTGGAAGTCAGTCCTATTAACAAACCTCTTGAAAGGAGGGTACCATGACAGAAAATAACGAAGTCACTTTCCTTTGTGGGAAGGTGATGCCAGGTTCGACAGGGCTATTGAGTCTTGGAATTATTCAACTTAAGAATCGTGATGTTAAGGGGTTAGCAGTTCAGGTCCAAGTAAAACCAAATGATCCCGGACTTGCTTACATCGCTCCAAATAATACGCGTATGGTTATAGCTAGAAATGGTCTGATTGTTGCTGTCTTCGGACGGCCGCGTATTAAGTTGCTTCGCATGCTGGAACGTGGTGCCAATATCACACAGGACCTTATTGACTGTTTTTCACCAATGTACCCGAAGCCTGAAAAAATTTTTCGGACAACACGAAAGTGGAAAAATACTCCTGAGTTCCGAATGATGAGTTGTCGAGAAGCTTTAGCACCAATCGTTCGCCGCTTCTACTCATAAAATCTGCTTTAACTCAAACTAAGACCCGCATCGTACGGGTCTTTCTTTTTGCCTAAAAATGTGGTATAGTGTGACCCTATGACTAATGAAAATGAAACCACAGTAGATAGCCGGGTATACGAAATATCCTTCATCTTTGATAACAAACTAGATGAAGAAACGGCGCTTGAAAAAAGTAACGCACTCAAGCAATCTATTGCTACCTTAGGTGGTAGCTTCATTTCAGAAGAAGCTCCGTATATGCGTGAGCTCGCTTATGAAATGATTCGCGTTGTTAATAATGTGAATGTTCGTTTTAATGAAGGATACTTCGGGTGGATCAAGTTCACTCTTGATGGAGCTAAGGTAAAAGACTTTGAAAAGGCTCTTAAGCTCGACGAACAGCTCGTACGTTACCTCGTTGTTACAACTGTCGCTGAAAATACTGTCTTCACTAAACGTGCACCAGTTATTAAAGCAGAGACTCTCGTTGATAACGAAACTGATGATGGTATACCAGATATCAATATCGACACAACAAAAGATGCTGATGTCCTCGGGGAGATTGCACCGGAAGTTCTTGCAGAGATTGCTCCAGAACTAGTGGCAGAAGTAACCACTGGCGAAGCAAAGTAATTGGTAGTAAAATAGTAGGTATAGTGTATTGTAGCTGCATTCGCATTACTATAACCTAACCCCTACAACCTATCACCCATTCTATGTATTTAAACAAAGTATTCTTATTCGGTAACCTTACTCGTGATCCAGAACAAAAATCTCTTCCTAACGGAACTGCAGTCACCAACTTTTCTTTAGCAACTAATCGCGTCTACAAGGATGCCAATGGAGCTAAGCAAGAACAAGTCGAATACCACAATATTGTCGTATTCGGTCGCCAAGCAGAGACAAGTGGACAGTACCTTAAAAAAGGACAAGGTGTAATGATCGAAGGACGTATTACGACTCGTTCATGGGACGACAAGACAACAGGAGAGAAAAAGTATCGTACAGAAATAATTGCAGATGCTGTACAGTTCGGTCCAAAATCCGGTGGTGTAGCACCAGCAGGTGAAGGTTTCGCAGGTAATCCAAATCCAGTAACACCAAAGACAGCAAGTGTGCCGGAGTTAGATACCATAGACTATGGAGATTCTAATATCAACGTTGACGACATACCCTTTTAAAAATCCATTAGCACTGCATTTGCCTCGTTGTATAAAATTTTTGCTCCACGCGTCGTACTACTCGTACGCCTTGGTCGCAAAAATTTTATACGTCTCGCAACTACAGCACTACTGAATTTTTAAAACCATTCCACTTACTTAGAAAATTTGAATTGTGTCATCTCTGATTCACCAGAATCACGTCTTGGACGCAAATCAACTAGAATCCAGGTTTGTATTAAACCTACAACCCATTACCTACAACCTATAACCTAATAAAATGAAAAAACAAGATCACTTCAACCAGAACAACATCAAGTTCATCGACTACAAGGATACAGAAATCCTCGTTAAGTTCCTGAACCCCCACGCTCGTATCCTTAACCGTCGTAAGACAGGGCTTACTGCCAAGAATCAGCGAGCTCTTGCTAACGCAATCAAGCGGTCACGATTTATGGGGCTTCTCCCGTATGTTGCTCATTAGAGCAACATCGCGGACATTCGCGGAATGAACGCAGAAGGTCGCGGAAGGGTACACCACACAAAAAACAGTCTTATAACAAGATTGTTTTTTGTTGCTTTATTTCTAATATATATATACTTTCTTTATGAATGAATCAAGTCCAAAACCAACAACGTTAGAGATGGTCACACCTCTTGTAAAAGCAGAGGCTCTGTTAAGCGTGTCTCAAAGGAGAATGAGGGTTTTCTTTGAACATGAAGCTGAGGGGAAGTTTTCTAAAGAGCACGAAAAAACAGAAGCTTTTTGTTTAAAAATGGCTACTGATTTAGTGGATGATAAGTACAAGATAGTTTTTGGTGAGGTTCCGACTACTCCTGATTTTCAATCAGCAAGACTCGTAAGAGTTAGCGAAGAGTTTGAAAAACTAATGTTTGAGAGGATGGATGGTTATGTAAACGAAAAAGGAGTATTGCCTCCTAGTTTAGATCTGTAGTTTTCTTATTTTAACTTTTAGAATAAGCAAGAGTATACAATTACTCAAAAGTATCTTAGTGGTTCTTTTTTTGATTTTGAATAAAAGGTGTATACTTTAGCCATATGAGCATGGAACATACAGCATCTAATGGAATGGTTGATACTCTTAAGAGTATGCCGAAAACTGTCAGGCTTCCAGAGGTAGTTGTAACTGGAATTGTAACAGGAATAAAACTTTTCGATGAGAACTTGTCACCTGCAGACCGAATTCTTCTTGACCAGGCGGTTAACAATACTAAAGGACTCGGAGATTTTGAAACTGTACAGAACTATTTTGATACAGCAAGTGATGAAGATCGTAAAGCTCTTGAGGTAGAGGTTGGGAATTTTAAGTATTGTATTGATGAAATAGCAAAAAAAGCTGCCCTTAAAAGTATTGTTACCAACATTAGTAAAATGTAAGTTTCTTAAGCTTGGTCTAGTATTTTCTAATCCCTAAATGACACCGAAACCCAGTATATCAATTCTTGAAATTAGCGAATAATTTTTGTTTAGCTTCACGCATTCTTTGAGCAGAT
>JAYUCW010000099.1:0-3359 GCA_043740125.1 Minisyncoccota bacterium | reverse complement strand
GCAACGATAACGATACCTGCGAGAATTGCAATAGCAGCAACCACCAAAAGGATTTCAATAAGTGTAAATCCTTTTTTATTTTGTAGTAATTTTTTCATAAATATGAAGAATACAATTATGTATAAATGTATTTTAAACTGTTTAAACATTAACTTTTAAATAATAAAACATTGGAGACTTTTTTGTACTTTTTAGGTAGAGAGAAAAGCCCTTACTAACCTACTTTTTTAGTATAGCAGACAATTTTAGCTTTAAAAGTCGGCAACCTCCTCCCATGAGGATAACGTAATTCCTGGGGTTGTGGTTGCTATTACCACTTTTATCTTACTTGTCACCGTCCCTAGCAACCCAGTTGAACTTATGGTGATATTTTGACCACTACTAGTTGAAGTTATCAAGTATGAACAAGTGCCAGATCCGATACTAAGATTGCCATTACTTGTAGAAGTACTTGTCTCAAATATTTTTTCTAATGCTTCTTCAGCACATGAAGAAGCTAAACTTCGTGCGCCGCCTAACTGCTGAAGTGAAAAATCAGTTATGGAAGCATCAACACCAGCTGCAATAACAGAAAGCATAATACTAAGACCAAGTGCCGACATCAAAATAACAGAAATAAGCGCGATATATCCTTTTTTAAGTTCTTGTGAAAGTATTAATCGTGACATATAGTTTAATCTTTATCGTAGTGTAGCACTTCCACTAAATGATTTTGTAAAAGAATACTCACTTCTTCCTAAGGGGTTAAGATAATCAATTGTAAAAGAAATTCTAATAATTTTTTCTGTCGAACTTGCAGATGACACATTTTGAAATGTAAGGGCAGATACTTCTACTCGAGAATTAGTAAGGGGAAGTATAGTTTTTGAACCTTCTTTTATAGTTATAACAGTAGAACTACTCATAGTAAAAACTGTAGGGTTAAGAAGTGCATCTCCTGTAGTTATGGATAACGTTGATGAAGAATTTCCCATACTTGGACTCTGGATACTTCTTCCATTTCTAATAGTTTGAGTCATGAGACTCATCACTTGAAATCCTTGTTGATTAACTTCTGTTATCGCCTGACTACGAACCCGAGCCCCTAAGAGAAATGAAAGAAATGAGGAGATGGTAAGGAGAAGAATTGAACAAATGGCAACATAGAGAATCAGTTCTACAAGTGTGAACCCTTTTTGTGATGATAAAATGTTCATAGTAGTTACTGTTGCCAAAATGCAAATGAGAATGGTGAAGAAATAACTTGTGGAAGCGTTGTTTCAAGTGCTGCACCATCTGAGTTAGTCCATGTAAGTGTAGAAGTTCCTGTCATAATAAGTCGCTTTGCAAAAAGGTCGTTATTATTATCTGAAGTAAGGTACATCAGTTGTGATTGATCTCGTGGGTTCATATGAATATCCATATATCCTCTTGGACTTGCAATAGTAGGAGCTGCCACAAAATCAGGCTGCCTTGTAAAAACACCTACATTACCTGTATACCAATTAATAGCCGTTGAACTAAGGTCAGAATATACTACGATTGAGCGAGTTGTGCTTGCTAGTGTTAACCATCCTACCGAAACTAGTTTTGAGCCAGTATATGGAGAAGTACAAGAAGTGTCCACATTTGAAGTGTTAATCCATGCTGTACCATTCCAATATCCCAACTGAAGATCACCTCCTGATTTACCAATAGAAGCAAAAACCATTTCGTCGGTATTTTGATTTGCAGCAATATCAAGACTTGTTGCATCATCTGCAAATGTTGGAGGTGTGGTAACTGCACCCCATGAGCATGTTGCTATTCCTCCACTACAGGTACGATACCTCACGCCATTTGTCCCATTGTTACCATTTGCATTTGCCCATACAAGCATCACATCCCCTGAAAGGGACTCAAATTCTATGTCCATATTTTCAATATCATGTGAAGAAGAAACAATATCTAGATTATTATCACTCACAGCACTAGGTTCATTGACCCAAGCTGCACCATCCCACATTTTAGCTGAAATATCATCGCTTGTATCCACCCACGTCACAGCAAGAATATTGGAGCCCACTCGCCTGTCTTGAGCCAACTTCACATACATAATATCATTTGAGGTTCGAAGAGGTGCAAGAAGTGTTTCACTTGACCAACCAGCTCCACATCCTGTTCCACCAGTTTTTGTACGATATCCGAGCTGACCAAAAACATGTGCTCCTTTACTAAAAATAACCATAGCATCCCCTGAAGTTTTCTCAAAAGTAATATCGAAACGGTGACGATTACCAACTCCACCGGAAGCTGCTTGGTACTCTTGTGTCCAAGACGTTCCATTAAAACACATAATTGTAAGAGTCCCTGATGAGTCATAATATCCAGCAAGAGCAATATGTTGCGTCGGTGAAGTTCGAAGTATCCATGTTGGACCAACAGTAGCCGTAAATGTTCCAGTTTCTGCACTAAATACATTAGTATTTTGATTGTAGGTTCTATATTTTGGAATAGTTGTTCCATCTCCATAAATCATAATTCCAGCAAGAGATTGACTACTGCTTCCATTAACAATTTCCTCATTCGTAAGTAAGCACACTTTATTATCCCCTGGATTTAATACAAGACTTCCGTTAGTAAAACAATCTCCACTATACGAAAGTAAATACGCAGTATCTGTTGCTTCAGTAACAGTGTACGAGCCGGAATTAATAGGAGTTTGAGCACCGAGTGTCACAGTTGTCGATCCAACTTTATACGGAGCAAAATGGGATGTTGTAAAACTTTTACCATGATTAATTACAGTTTTGTTCACGGTAACGTATGCGAGTTTTTCTTCATTCGTAATTGTACAAAGCTTCGCAGTTCCTGAACTTACAGTGATTTGTCCACTACTATTACAATCTCCTGTAAATGTTTGATTATAATTTGAACTTGTTGTCTCAGAGACAGTATATGTCCCTGGGGTAAAAATAGTAGAACTTGCAAGTAATACTGTTGTAGCTCCTACTTTGTAGGGAGCAAAATTAGATGATGTATTACTTAATCCATGGTTAATAACAACTTTATTTACGGTAATACCAACTCCGAGGTTCATAATCGTTTTCCAATTCGTAAGACGAGCATATGTCGTTACACTTCCTGTGCGAGCTGGTGTCTGCTGCCACGACACCGTAACTGCAATATTTTTTCTACTTGCATCAATTGTTGAAATAATCACCTGACGAGTAAATATTCCCGAAGTATCCGAACTTCCCGAGAGACTCCATGAGCTGCTTCCATACACAAGCCCATAGGTCCCAACCGCAAGATTTGCAAAATTGACATTCTTAATACTTCGTACTGCCTCTTGTCCTTCTTCTGCATACATAATTGCACGAGCTCTGTCTCCAGCGAGA
>JAYUCW010000098.1:0-3361 GCA_043740125.1 Minisyncoccota bacterium | reverse complement strand
CGGAGGATGTGAGATTCGAACTCACGGAGCCAATAAAGGCTCGACGGTTTAGTAAACCGTTGATTTAAGCCACTCATCCAATCCTCCAAATATTGTTGCTGTAGAATTCACGGACCTAATAAAAAATGTCGACGGTTTAGTAAGACCGCTTGCTTAAGCCACTCTTTCGCCTCTCGGCGCGATTTACTAATCGCCAATCCTCCCGATATTTAAACGTAAATATCGCGTCGAAATTAGCAAATTTCGACGTAACTTACTAGCCTACATCGAAATTGTATTTTAACGCAATTAATCTATCTGCTCGATGATTTTAGCACATTTACACACCTGAATCAAAAAACAGTGCAAATTTGCACTGTTTTTTGATTCATAATTATTTTATTTATCTTCCAAAGAATTTATTGAAAAACCCTTTAACAGTTACCTGTAAAGTTACATCTTCATTACCTTCTGCTCCAGTAGTCTCCCCTTTTACTTGCATACCTTCAGGGATCTGATTTCCATCATGCATCATTGGTGGTCGACCATTTTCTGGTGTTCCTGATCCATTCATCATACGGCCATCATGATGTACCATCATTGTTGACGATCCTCGTACACCCATACCATCACGACCTTCTCCTTTGGCACCCATTCGCATTGTGGATGAGCCACGATTCATCATATCGTTACCAGAGTTTACTTTTCTATCTCCAATAAGAGCTTTGATTTTTAGTCGATATTCTTCACGAATTACTTTTATCTTTGCTTCCATCTCTGCTTGAAGTACTTTTATCTGAGCATCTATCGCAGCATCGCCTGTTGTAATAGGAGGAGCCATTTCTTTCATCGGCATTTGCTCTGGTGTCCCTGATGCAACTCGCATCATAGCAGTCATTGTCTTCATCATTCTTACAGGTTGTGTTCCTTGTGTTCTCGCTTCTTCAGCTGATACTGAAACTATTGCAGCGAGAGCCATAGCACTTGTTATAATGTATTTTTTCATATGTTTTTTGTTCTTAATAGTCCGTATTCTAGTATATCAAACTAATACCCGAGAAAAAGCCTTCTTATACCCATATACCAAACTATACTTATTCAATTACGATATAATAGTTTTTATTTCCGTAAAGAGTATATCCACCACCTGCTTTCATTGCATACACACGAGCGTAAGCCCCTATTTTATTTTGTAGTGCCCCAAAATCAGGAATCCCTAGTACGGTACCCACTACTTCTTGAGACCTTCCTAGAGTTGTCACAACTTTCTTGCCATCAACAGAGACGCTGCACTCACCATCCGAAAAACATCCCGTCGAATATGCTGTTATTGTACCTTCAAATTTTTCTTCTGAAGCAGTAGCTTCTACTTTTTTCATAATTACTTTACGAGTAAGTGGTCCGACAAATCCAGTCGAAGAAATAGTATTGTCTTTTTGAAACTGCATTACCGCTTTACGAGTCATGTTCCCAAAATACCCCGTTACACTTCCTCTAAGATACCCATGTTGTATAAGGAAACTTTGAAGCGTTACCACTTGTGAGCTAAAACTTCCATAGCCAAGATTTTGTGTAATTACAATATCATTTAATTGGTTTGAAATTGTATTTTTTGGAAGGGTTACGAACTGTATAGACAGACTTTCAAACTCATTCCCTGGACACGGTGTTGTGATACAACGTATTGTGTTATCTCGCTTATACACAACTGTGTATGAAGTGCTAGGCTTCAGATCACTAAGTGTAGTATTTGTTTTCCCTACAGCAGTTTTTTTAGGTAAACAGTACTCAGGTGTTGGGTATATCGCAATACACATTAGCTCCGTCTCATAATACTGAAAATAGATACCTGACTTTTCTTCATCAGGAAGATCAGCAAGTATAGATGAACTAAGCGATAGATCAGCAGAAGTAGAGCTTACTGACGTAACCGTTGGACCATTGAAATATCGAGAAGTCGCTTGTGGTTGGAATGCAAAAGAAGCACCACTTCCTAAAATAACAAAACTAAATACTCCTACAAACAGTTTTTTATATATCATAAGTATTAAGAGAAGATGAGACATTTTATCTCTTCTACTAAGTATAACAGGCTGTATTCACATTTTGTGACACACATTTTTAGGTAATTTAGGGATTCTCACTTAGTAATTCTTTACATCTTTACCTAAAGTCTAGAACATAAGAGTAGATTCATAACATTAGATCTTCGAGCGACTTTTTTTAAACTGGAGGAGACGAGAGGATGTTCGGTCACGAATAATTTTTAGCCGTCGCTCAAAACTTTCTCGAAGTCTAACGGTAAATTGTTAGACACCTGTAGGCGGCCCGTCTCGCTTGTTTTTGTTGCTACAAAAACATAGCTCCGACTTTCGAATCCTCGCACAAGCCAAGCAGCTGGCTTGTTTCTTTATTCCACAGTAAACAGAAATACCAAGAGAAGTATCTCTTGGTATTTCTGTTTATGCGGCGAAGAGCATACCACGCTCGAACTTTTTAGAGAGGTTAGTCTAAACTGGGAAATGCTCAGAGAATGGAACAAGGAAATGTCTTTATTTATAAACGCTGAACGTAAAAAGAAGGCTATTTTAGTTAGGTTGTAGTTGATATACTGTATAAGTACATATATGAAAAAAGACAACCTAACTGACTTAGTAAACAACCTTCCAAAGACACCGCCTGTACCACAAGCACAGCAACAAGTGCTTAATAATGCAGGGGAAGTTGTTACATTAGGACAGAAAAAATAATACTAGTTATATACGGTAATCTTCTTGAACTATATTAGTTAGTAACTATGACAAGAACAATACCAACAAATACCAAAAAAACACGCAAACCGTATAAACGGGAAGTGTTTGAGGTTTACTTGCTTTGGCGTTCAGTGCAAGGCTTTATGGGGCATACAAAGGCTCAGGAGGTCATACAGAAAATGGGTAGTACTACCTCAGAACTCGGTGTTATATTTTCTATACAAAATCAGACTGAGTTTGCTAAGGTTTATAAGATTGAGAACTCAACACTTACCAACTGGAATAAACTCATAGACCGTGAAGACTTACTTAAAGACGTACTAGAGCCTATGAGGAGGCTAACAAAGAACGTTCTGTGTGCACTCTACAAAAAGGCAATAGATACGGGGAACGCAGAAGAGGCTAGACTATGGTTTCAGTTCGTAGAAGGGTGGACTTATCAGACTTCTCACCGTAGAGAGCCGAGAGTATTATCAGTCGCAACCATAAATTATGGTACTATATAGAGGTAGTTACAGGGTACAAAATTGCAGTATTTTCTAATCCCTAAATGACACCGAAACCCAGTATATCAATTCTTGAAATTAGCGAATAATTTTTGTTTAGCTTCACGCATTCTTTGAGCAGAT
>JAYUCW010000097.1:0-1319 GCA_043740125.1 Minisyncoccota bacterium | reverse complement strand
AACAGTTACTGCAGGGTAATGATTGAGTCCATCCTGCATAAAACCTATCAGCCAATTAATATGCTCCATATATATTGAGTTCACTGTAGTATATCATCTATCGAAAGCCATCAAGCATTCGGTGTTTTCTTTTTTATATACTTCATTATATTTTTTACCCCACCCAGAGTTCTAACTCTAATTATGTTACACTACAACAATATACAAGTTTTTTTACGTCAGTTTATATATAAAAATCTTATAATAGTTTTAAGGTAGATCTAGTGCATATTGTAAGATTTATACATAATACTACGTCATCACTATACTACACACATATATATGGCATTATGGAATAAAATAACAAGTGTTGGAAATGTGGAAGACAGACGTGGAACGCGTTCTGTGGCAGGATTAGGACTTACAGGCGTTGTAGTTGTCCTACTTTTTACGTATTTTAGTGGTGGTGATGTGGCTGGAGAATTACTTAATCAGTTGCAAAATGTAGAAACTGGCACTAGTCAGACAGATAACACGAAAGAGTTTGAAGGGGCTGATCCGTATGAAGTTTTTGCTTCCAAAGTGCTTGGTTCAGGAAATGATACATGGTCCAAGATATTCTCGAAAAATAACCTCACCTATCATGCTCCTAAACTTGTATTATTTCGTAAGACCACAGAATCAAGTTGTGGTGGAGCTGTATCACAAGTCGGCCCACACTATTGTCCGACCGATCACACTATTTATCTTGATGAAACATTTTTTGAAGAACTTACTCGCCGTTTCGGTGCCCAAGGAGGAGATGTTGCTCAGGCGTATGTAATTGCTCATGAGATTGGGCACCATGTACAAAACGAACTAGGGACTCTTTCAGAAGAAAGAACTACTAGTGAATCAGTACGAACAGAACTTCAAGCTGACTGTTATGCGGGTATTTGGGCATATTCAATTAGAAACTCTGGAGTCTTCGCACAAGGTGAAATAAAAGAAGCAATCGACGCAGCAGCGGCAGTAGGTGATGATCGTATCCAGTTGAAGACTAGTGGTAAAGTATCCCCAGAAACATGGACTCATGGTTCAAGCGAGCAACGTGTGAACTCATTTAACAAAGGATATACATCAGGCTCTGTGCAAGGCTGTGCTTTATAAAAATTTTATCAAAAATAGTACTAGACCTCAACCTATAAGGTAACGTATACTAAGGAGGTACCTGTGATATCGTCTAGAGGTATGTTGCTTTATGCTATATAGCTCCCAATAGGACCCAACATTGTAAACTACCCATACACCAAATAACTAAAACGGTGTTCAAACGTATGAATAGTAAAAAGTGTGTATTT
>JAYUCW010000096.1:0-3396 GCA_043740125.1 Minisyncoccota bacterium | reverse complement strand
CAAGAATAGAGAAGGGAACAGCGCTTCTTACAAGTTTTCCACTGATGTTTATTTTGTAGTATGCAAAAGCTAGCCAATAGATGATAAGAATTGCCAGTAAAGATGCAATCCAGGTAAGTACATTCATTTAAGAAAGTATAACATGACGGGGTTATAATATCCGGAAAACATTGTGGGGGTATTGTTATTATTCATAATCTTATTTTTGTAATAAATCTTTTAGTGTTTGTAGGTCATTTGGAACATAGATAGTATTTAATTGATACAAATCTTTGAAGTCGTTATATATTCCTTTTTTAGAAGTTCTTGCTGATAAGTACCCTGCATTTTTGACTGCTTCACTTATTTTACTATTGTAATCTCCGTAAGGATAAGCAAAGTCAGTCACAGAAACATGCAAGTTGCGTTCTAATATTTTTTTACTCTGCACCAACTCTTCATCAAGGTTACTTGGATCTATTTTTGTGAGACGCGGGTGACTTTTCGTATGGTCTCCTATCTCCATTCCGCTCGCTACTAGTACATGCAGGTCTTCCCATGTCATATAAAGAGGACTTCCAATAACGCCAGTATATATGTAAAAAGTTGCCGGAATATGATATTTGATTAAAACGGGGAGTGCATTCTCATATTGACTTCTCCATCCATCATCAAAAGTAATTACTATTGGTTTAGGTGGTAGAGTGTTTGCCTCCCTCTCTTTAATCAACTCCTCTACTGTAATTGGTGTATATCCTTGGTCTACTATAAATTTTATCTGTGTTTCAAATGTGTCTTCTCGCACAGTAAACTTCTTGGTAGGTTTGTGTCTATTTGCTATCGGAAGGAGATCTGGGTTGCCTATCTTGTGGTAGAGCAATATAGGGATAGTGGTAGTAGCACTTTTAGCAATTGGTGTTATTTTGTTACTTACAATTGTTTCTAGTTTTAGTTTTTTGTTGTCTACAAAATCTTCATGACTTGCATATCCATGTGAGGCAAGAAGAATGACTGTAACAAAAGCAAAAAAGAATTCAATTCTTGTTCGTGTTAATAACTTATTAAGACTTAATTTAGGAGCAATCATTATATATCAAAATACCACAGTTAACCAAAACAAAAAAGGCGTATACTGCCGTGGAAGACAAGAAAATTGTTAGTCATCAATTCATTTCTCTCTATTCTGTCATAGCAAAAGCAGCTAAAAATCTGACTATTTTTCATTTTTTGGATTATGAGATGATCTTGTAACCTTAGTTCAAACAAAAATAGAAAATAGTAACTATTATTATTTGAATGAAAATTGACAAAAAAATCTCTTGAGATTCGTGTCTTGAACATAACCGCTTAAAAAATAGGATAAAAAATATATAATAGCTGCCACCCCTATAACCACTAGAAGATTAGGACCTTCATGATCATCAGAAAGTAGGAATAGTACTCTAGAATATACAATAGATGTTATAGCTAAGATTAGTAGTGAATTTTTTTTGATGTGAAGTACATATTTCTAAGTGTACTGGAAATACAGTGGTTGTGGTACACGGCTTAAGTACTTATTTTTTAATTTTGAAAGAAATCTAGTCTTTTGATGTTTTAAAGTATTTATTTCTACTATAATTTGGTAAAATAATAGTACATATATATGACATCAAAAAATACAATTTGCCTTATGTTCGATAAAGATGCGGAAGGTGCAGCTCTATTTTATGCTGATACATTTCCTGATACGTACGTAACTGCAGTTCATAATGCACCAGGAGACTATCCGAGTGGCAAGGAAGGGGATGTGCTGACAGTAGAGTTCACTGTCGCTGGAATTCCATGTATTGGTGTTAACGGCGGTCCGGCATTTCTACGTACGCAAGCATTTTCCTTTCAGATTGCAACTGAAGACCAGGAAGAAACGGATCGTTACTGGAACGCAATCGTTGGAAATGGAGGTAAAGAAAGTCAGTGCGGTTGGTGCACTGATAAATGGGGAATATCTTGGCAGATCACTCCGCGTACGTTAACTGAAGGTATGGTAGAAGGAGGTGCTGAAGCAAAGCGTACTTTTGAAGCGATGATGAGTATGGGGAAGATAGATGTCGCTGCGATTGATGCAGCGCGAAAGGGTTGATATTTTTAGGGTAAAATTTTATCCATCGTTTTCCCTTTTGCCAACTCATCAATTAGTTTATCCAGACGGCGGATCTCACGCATAATTGGATCTTTAATTTCTTCCACTCGTACACCGCAAATCACACCCTTAATTAGTTTCCTTTTCGGATTAAGTTTCGTAGCTTTCATGTAGAAACTCTCAAAGTCAGTTCCTTGAGATAGATGTTTTTCGAGTTGTTTTTGAGTGTAACCAGTCAACCAGCGAATGATTTCATCTACTTCAACCTCAGTACGTCCCTTTTTCTTTGCTTTTATAATGTAGTATGGATAAACCTTAGCAAAGCTTGTTGCATATAGATTTTCTTTTTTCATCACATGTAAATAAAATCAATTACATCTGACGCGCCTCCATTATCTCAATAGTTGCTTCAGGAATGGTAAAATGAGGGTGATTTTTGAAAAGCTCTGCCACTGCTTCCACAGATTCTCCTTGAACATATGATGACATCATCATGTCGTTCTTAACGTCTTCTACACCTGACGCACTTACACGCTTTGTTTTTCCAAGCCCAATTGTATTGAGTATTGAATCTTTATGTGCAAGTACCCATGCATCCCAATCTGCTTTCATTGTAGCCTCCGCCTCTTTACGCTCTGCTTCTGGTTTTTTCATCCATTCTTCTATAATTGATGCTGGTGCCATGTATATAACTGTAAAATTTTTCATATGTTTTTAGTTTATCACATTACGTGAGTTTGAGTTGGAGTCGTTATCTTCTACAAGAATAGCAAAAGCTGAGTTTCCATATATCTAATGACGTAACTGGTGAGGGATTCTTACACGAGAGCTAATTGGAACTGTAATTTTCTTTATGGTAGTTGCTTCTTAGAAATCGCAGTACCATTAAATGACGAAGTAGAACTTGTTTATACTTTAATAGTAACTCAATTTATTTTTTATGAAAGTGTTATTCATTAAATTACGAGCTGGATCTATGGGACGAAAACTAGTCGAGGAAAAGTTTCTTTCTTAACTAGCCCATACAATGCCACAATAATACCAACTGTTACTTCACCAAAAAAATGAGATCTAGGTAAACTAAAATATTCAACCCCAGTACCTAAAGCTAAAGCTATCAAACCAGTAAATGCCCATGGGTAAATATTATTACGTTTCAAGAAGTCTTTCATAGTAACTATTTTTTTACTGTAATTATGTATGCATCTCCGTCGGTAAAGAACTGGTCTCCAGAGAAATTTTTTCCAATAAACGGATTTACCAACTGTAGTTTTTGGTATCTTCCTACTGCTCCT
>JAYUCW010000095.1:0-8304 GCA_043740125.1 Minisyncoccota bacterium | reverse complement strand
CTCTTGTCACCTATAGGATACATACCCATAATACATCCTCTTTATCCTCTTCAGCACAAAAACGTGCAGAAGATTTACAAAGGATTGTTACCAAATATGCTAAAACCTTTTCTAAAAATAAAAAAAGTCTTTCTCATGTTCATCATGCTATTGGGAGCCTCTACCTCTACCTTGGAGATGTCTTGCAAGCAAGAAAGCATTATAAAATTGCTCTTAAAAATAACCCTCTAAATATCTTTATGTATCTAAGACTTCTCTTTGCACAGTTAGGTCAAAACCCATATCGATTCTTCATATCACTTAAGAAAAAAGCTTTTCGTAATGTGTCTTAGGAAGAGAATTATACCAAATAATCTATTCTTGTATCTTCATAGAGAACATTAGCTGCTTCTCCAACATCAATCCCTTGATACCCTTCTAAAGAAAAATCATACAAAAGTACTTTTCCGATAGGCCCACACGAAAATAGTAATATAGGATTTTCATCAGAGTAAAGGAGGAGAGCTTCTTTAATTTCTTTTCTTATTTCTATATACTTAGCCCCAGCGTCTGATGGAGGAGTCTTAACAAAGTATATCTTTCGAGTAAAATTTTTCTGTTTGAGAGCTTCTACTTTTGTCTCATTAATGACAAATATCACTGTTCTATCCTTAATAATTGGTACTATATTTTTTTCAAAAAACTTAGGTTGATAAAAAATGTGAGAGTCAGCATACTTCATACCTTTTGGAAAAATAAGAATATACATAATCTTAAGTGGTAACCAGCTTCTTAACTTCCCTTCTTCTCGTAAGAGCTTATTATGATACGAGAGGTACTTCTTTGGAATTGCTAGTACATAAGGAGATTCCTTATGATACGTACTAACCATTTCCTTAAACTTTCTTTTAAATATAGAAAGAGGTCTCTGCAAAAAAACTGTTCCTGTAATTCCTTTATCATTAAGAAGACCAATTTCTCCATCTCCAATTCTAATAAGAGACTTACCTTCTTGTATAAAAGCTAACAACTCCTGCTCATCAAAAAAAGAAGCTGTAACTGAGAATTCGTTCTGCCAAAAATAGTATAGATAATAGCTTAAAAATAATGGGTGCTTGGAGTTCCTAATAAAAAATAAAATAATTTTTTTAAAAGGTATTGAGAAGTAATCTCTTTTCATGATATTTTATTATTTTCTCACAGCTAAAAGGTTCTGAATTGTATCTTTTCTTAAAAACTTTTTATCAAAAGGGATTCGTGTTTTTGGGTCAACAATCTCAAAACCTTGTGATGAAAGAAAACTATAAACATCATCTGCGTGATGACCATAAAGAAGGGCGCTCTTCTCATACAACTCAAAGAGTACATACTTAGTTTTCTTAAGAGTCTCAACAGCCCCTCTCAATGCATAGAGCTCATAACCTTCTATGTCAATCTTCATACACGTAATTGATGAGAGATTTTTTAGCTCCTCACAATCATCAAGTTTTATCATAGGAACCATAACCCCTCCATGTTCTTGTACATGATTTACATCATCATACAGATCATCTGAAAAAGAAATAGTTCCTTCTTTCTCACCAACAGCAAATTTAAAAAGTGAAATAGATGAAATCTTATTAAGCTTTATATTTTTTTCTGCATACATATATGTACGAGGATGTGCTTCAAAAGTGAATATCTGCCCCATTTCACCCACTAAACTTGCTGCACAAAGACTGAAATTACCGATGTTTGACCCAATATCAAGACATATATCCCCTTCATGTAAAATATCTTTTGCAATATGTTCCTCATCTCGTGTAGCCGTAGGGTCACCGAAAGCAACCATGGCAACAGGAGATTTTGTGAGATAAAGACGATATTCCCCTCTCACAGAAAAGGAAATGTATTCACCAATTCCACTATACGCAAAGATCTGTCCTAGTGCATAACGGGTCATCTTATAGAGATACATCCAGGCTTCTTTTTTGGCTATGCGTTGGCTAAAAAGTAAACTAAAAAAAGTTTTGACTTTAGTCTGGAAAGTCTTTATTTTTTTGGTTATTTTACTCATATGTAGCTTTATTATATTCTTAATTATAGCATATTCAAAAAGAAGCATCTCATTAGTGAACACTCAATGCGCATGTTAAAATAAGAGCCATATATGCTCACAATTCTTAAAGTTATTCTAAAAAAATACTTACCCTTCTACTCCTTTATGAGATCGAAAGCTTTCCCCTATTACGAAAAGAAGCGATCTTATAAGATACGAAAAATGCCTGAGTATGGTGTCGGATTATTTACATGCTTTGGGATAAAATTTCCATTGTATCTTTCAAGATCTAATGGATTTGTAGATGAAGAAATTTATTGGAAGGGGTGTTATGAAGAGGAAGTTCTTGAGGTGCTTCAAAAAGAACTCCCTCTAGCTGGTACCTACGTAGATATAGGGAGTAACATTGGTCAACATGCTCTATTTGCTTCGGTAATAAATCCTAGAGGGAAAGTAGTGGCTTTTGAGCCTGTTGATAAACTCTACAGACAATTTTTAGATAGTATAGCCATTAACAAGTTAACCAATATAACACTTCATAACAAAGCGTGTGGAGAAGATAAGATAAAAATGAAAATTAACTTTTCAGAAAAAAATATGGGAGGAGCGTCACTTGTAGAAGAATTTGGACGTGAATCTCATGAAACTATTTCTATAATTAAGGGTGATACTATACTCATGTCAGAACCAAGAATAGATTTAATTAAAGTTGATACTGAAGGATTTGAATTAGAAGTCTTACGAGGAATTCTTGGCACCATTAGAAAGCATAGACCGAAACTACTTATTGAATATTCACCAATCCTGTACAGAGGACCACGGACACAGAATGGTGCACTCATTCTTGAACTCCTTGAGGAAGAAAACTACGAAATAGTAACGATAGATGACGGAGGTAAAATACACCTCACAAAAAACCTCACGGATCTTGCAAAAAGTTATAGTGACCAGGTGAACATTCTCTGCACTCCTCTTTTAAAAAAATAATCTCTAGCTCTTATAGCCTCTATATATCGCCCGAAGAATTGTTTTTATTTTATGTAGATACTCAGAAAGAGAATCAGCGGAAAACATCCCATAGACAGCAAGTACAGAAAACCATATCAGAATTGAATAAGCTAGTACAATCCTAGTCTGTTTTGTATTCCTTCTTGAAATAAGAACCATATTATGTACTTTTAGGTACACGTCATTTCCAGGTACGCTTTTTTTAAACATATCTACGTTTAAAAGTGAGTCTGACTTAGGTGGGTCAAGATCATATATTTTCGGTGTATAGCAGGCGTATATATCATACTCGAGACGGTTTAGCCCCCAAGAATACTCTAGGTTATCACCATATTTTATAAGATTTTTATCAGGAAGGGTGCCTTTTCTGATTGCACTCATAGGGATAAAAGTTCCGGCATATAAAAAGGAATGCACTGGTTGCATAAAAATAAACTCAGACTCTTTTCTAAAAGGACTATATCCTCTTAGAAGATTAAAGAAGCTTCTAATCTTCCGTAAACTAACCCCTTCAAAAAAAGTTCTTTTTACTTCATGAGCTGTTTTTGGGCGTTCATAAAAGATATCTACTCCGGAAGGAAGGTTAACTCTATTCCCTGTTAATATAATCTCTCTTTTTGGAAAACGATCAAGTATATTTAAAAACTCTTTTACTGAGCCACTTTCTGGAAGAGTATCATCTTCTAGAATAAATAAGTAGTCTCCTTTGATATGCTCTTTAATATATCCAATACCAAACGACATGAGCTCTGCTTGGCTTAATGTAACATTTTGTTGTATCAAAATAATCCTCTCCCCATATCTTTGTACCTCATCTTTAATTTTATCTTTGGAAGGTGAGTTATTGTCGATAAGAACACATTTTGTAACATACTCATCTTCTAAAACAACTTTTAATACATCTTCTAGATGACTATAGTTATTAGAGCGAGTAACAACAAGAGCTACTACGTTATTTTTTTGAAATGAATCCCTTTCTTTCTTTTCTCTTACATTCTTAGCCCAAATAGCAGCCTCAAGAAGAGAGTCAAAAGTCCCAGCATCCATCCACTCTCCATTAAAAGAAAAAGCTTCAAGCTCGTCTAGACTCAAATACTTTTTTTGTAAATCAATAATTTCAAGTTCACCTCTTACACTTGGAGTGAGCTCCTTCGCAAACGTAATAACCCTATTATCAAAAATATAAAACCCAGGTACAGCCAAGTTACTCTTTGGAATAATTGGTTTTTCTTCAAGGGATGTGACTTTGTTATTTTTGTCTAACGTCACCACTCCGAAACGCTCTGGATCTTTAACTTCTTTTGCTAAAATTCTTGCTCCACTTTTAAATGTTGATACTTCCCAAGAAAAAGAATCCCGAAAAATATTATCTCCTAAGATAAGAGTAACGCTGTCATCTCTTATGAAAGACTCTCCAAGAATAAAAGCTTCTGGTAAGCCTCGAGGTTTTTCTTGTATACAATAAGAAAGCTTCACACCATAGTCATTTCCATCTCCAAGAAGAGCTTGAACAGGGAGAGAATTATTATAATCTGTAATGACAAGAATTTCTACTATCCCTGAATTCTTGAGGGTCTCAAGAGGATAAAAAATCATCTGCTTATCATAAACAGGAAGAAGTTGTTTTGATGTTGTTTTCGTAAGAGGAAAAAGTCGTGACCCAGTTCCTCCTGCTAAAATAATTCCTTTCATGAAAGTTATATTCTTAGTTTTTTAAAAGATACTTCCACCAGTTTTCGTTACTAGAATACCAGTCAATAGTTTTTTTCATTCCTTCTTCAAAAGAAACTTTTGGGCTCCATCCTAGTTCATTTTTTATTTTTTCAAAAGAAATGGCGTACCTTCTGTCATGTCCTGCTCTATCTTTTACATACTCTATACTAGAAATATCTTTATTCATAGCAGAAAGTATGACTTCTATTACCTCTATATTTCTTTTCTCTCCATCTCCCCCAAGACAATACACTTCCCCTAATCTACCATTATGAATAATTTTATCAAGTGCCTCACAATGATCTTCTACATATAACCAATCCCTAATTTGTTTTCCGTCACCATACACTGGAACTTTTTTATCTTGAAGAAGATTTGTAATAGCTAGCGGTATTAGTTTCTCTGGAAATTGATACGGACCATAGTTATTAGAGCAATTTGAAATAGTTATCGGGAGTTTATATGTGTGAAAATATGACATAACCAAATGGTCAGAAGCAGCTTTAGATGCACTATAAGGACTACGAGGACTATATGCTGTTTTTTCTGTAAATGGATCTTCATCATCTCGCAACTGTCCATATACTTCATCTGTAGATACATGATGAAATCTTTTGCCATATTTTTTAGCTGCCTCAAGTAATGTATATGTACCAAAAATATTTGTTTTTACAAAAAACGAAGGATCAGCAATTGATCTATCCACATGTGACTCAGCTGCAAAATGCACAACACAATCACATTCTTGCATAAGTCTATTTACTATTTCTGCATCACAGATATCTCCAAGCATAAAACGATACCTCGAATCTGTTTCAAATTCTTTTAATGAATCTTTATTTCCAGCATAGGTAAGTTTATCAAGATTAATAATAGAACAATCTGGATACTTATAGAGAACATAGCGTATAAAATTAGACCCGATAAAACCAGATCCGCCTGTCACTAAAAAAGTTTTAAACATCTTTTTACTATAGCACACACAGAATAGTAATGAAAAGTAGTAAATATCTCATAAAAAATGAGCATTTTACAGTCTTCTATCTTTATTTTAACGTCTAAATAAAGACTTCATCCATGAAGCAAGGCGGACATCTTTATTAGTTTTTTGAAGAAGTGTACTTACGGTTGTGGTTGCAATAGCTTTACTTGAAGTTGCTTTGGTAAAAACATTTTTTGCGATACTAAATTCTTGTTGAGGGAGTTTTAAATGAGGAGTAGTCATCACTTGAGCAACCTTCTGTTCAAAAACAGATGAACTACTTACTATTCCCCCTTGATATAGTCTTAGAACTTCATCCATGTTTGGGAAGAGAAGTTTTATAAGAGTACTTGAGGATACTGTTGTACTTGCGAATCCCATGGCAATACCAGTAAATCTGGTGATACCATTTGCTAAAAGTGTATTTTTGGGAAATGAAAATGGTGCTCCATCTATCATTATTTTCCAAGATGAAATATCTAAATCATACGAGCTTGGATTGGTGATATCAATATAATTTCCATATTTTCCTGATCCAATGCTGGAAATTGAAATATCTGGTGAAACCACTTTGACAATCATTCTACCAGTCCCAGCTATTAATCCATTCGTTCCTTCAACTTGCGCAACATATCTTCCAGGATAAAAATAGCGATAGAGTGTTGAACTACCAACACTTTGTCCACCATCACCAAATGCCCATGTATACACCATCTCATTAATAACTTTACCGGCGTGTGTCATGCTCGACACAGAAAAGAGTGAAGGGGCGCCCGCAACTACAATTTTTTCAAGAGGAAGAAACAAAGTAATATCCGCAGAAGGAGGAGAGGCTCGTGGGAGAGTCGACTGAGTGCCAGTTGTTTCAGTTGTTGTTGGTGGTATCTCTTCCACAACCACAGCTTTATTTTCTTCTCCGGGAGTAGGAGTACTTAGCACAAAAGTTCCATGTAATAATGAATAGGTGTTCCCCTCTTTTGCAGCGGTGTAGGAAGAGATTGTATCTGCTACATTTCCTCCCATTCTTATCTCAAGAGACGTCACTCCTGTATTAACTAAACTAATGACACTTTTTAGAAGTGGTCCATTATACGTTGGATAATCCTGAGAAAATCGTGTCGTTAAGCTTACGGTAGATCCAATAATCGCATATCCATGTGGAGCCAAGGTTACACCTCCAGAAACTGGAGTAACTGGAACAAATGTCCCACCTTTAATCGATATCGTAAGAGATGTGAGATCAAGAGAGCTCTCACTGTTATTATAAATTTCTATCCATTCTCGTCCACTATCATCCCCAATAGGATTAGACATGATCTCACTTATACTAAGAGCATGAGAAACCATAATTGTGGTACTAAGGATAAGAAAGGGTAGGAATTTTTTCATGTAAAATTAGTTAATCTTCTAAAAGCTTTCGAAGGATTTCTTCATCAATTTCTTTTCGAACTTTAAGCTCTATTTTTTCGTTATATTTTTTCTCATCATCACTTTGTCTTCTCATTGGCCTTACTCCCTCATCTTTCTTTTCTTTATTATGTAGTGTGGAAACATCTATAGCGTCATTACCTTGAGTATATGAAGGAGCTACCACGTTATCCTTATTATGTTCACTGAGTGCTTTGGCTAATGCATCCTTGAGCGAAAGCGCTGGCTTCTCGTCAAACACGGGAACAGATATATTCCTAAGAATAGGTTCACTATTTTTATTTTTTTCAGGCTGATATTTTGGTCGTGCATTATGTAGTGGTTGTGGTGGCTGGTGAAAAACTTCTTCGATCTTTCTATTATCAGAATAAACAATCTGTTTAAGAGAATCTTTTCGTTCTTCTTGTTTTTTTGGTTCAAATCTTCGTGGAGGCAGTGGTGTCGTGTCTGTAATTTTCCTCACAGTAAGTTCACGTTCTTTTCGTTCTTCTCCAGTTCCTACTACTTTTACTTCTGGTTTTGATTCTGGAAGAGGGTTATTATGTGACGGGATCGGATATCGTGATATTGGTGAATGAGGTTGATAAGGTTCTTTTTTCTTCTCGACATAGGCTGTTTTTTCTGGTCGATCGAATTGCTTATCGCTTGATTTTTCACCTGATTTTTCAGTTGATCTTTCTTCTTTTTTCACTGGTGAATAAAATGCTACTACTTCCTCTTCTACGAGAAATCGTGGCCTACCGTAGGTAGCGCGTGTATGAGCAATAATAGCTGAAGAAAAAGAAATTGCCGGTTGCTTGATTGGGTCAAGTGTGCGAGCAGAAAATGGTGAAGACCCAACTCCATCAATCATTAGTCTAAGATAAATTTGGTGTGCAGAGAGATTAACAATATCATCCATGATAAATGTGGGCGAAAACTCTTTTTCAAAAATTTCTGCATCTGTTGCTCCCACACGAAATACAATCATCGTCCCCACGTTACCGAATACCGCAGCTTTCACCTCATCTTCCATTTGTTCTACGTACTGATGAGCTACGGTGAGTGCAAGATTGTACTTACGAGCTTCAGATAAAATAGAAGCAAATGATTCGTTCGCAAAGTTCTGGAATTCATCTACATAAAAATAAAAAGGTGGGAGTTTCTCGAGCTCATA
>JAYUCW010000094.1:0-8338 GCA_043740125.1 Minisyncoccota bacterium | reverse complement strand
TCTGCTCAAAGAATGCGTGAAGCTAAACAAAAATTATTCGCTAATTTCAAGAATTGATATACTGGGTTTCGGTGTCATTTAGGGATTAGAAAATACTGGGGCTGTTGTATTTATTTTTTTGAGAGTATACTTAATTGTCTATGACACACAATTACAATCAAGAAGCATTAGATCTTCATAAGTTACATCACGGTAAAATTGAACTAGCTACAAAGGTTCCGATGAACGACAGAGATGATCTGTCTCGTGCATATACTCCTGGAGTTGCTGAGGTTTGCAAGGAGATTGCGAAGGATCCTGCTAATGCGCGAGAATATACTTTGAAGCGTAACACTGTTGCTATTATTTCTGATGGATCAGCGATCCTTGGACTTGGGAATCTTGGAGCACTCGCTGCTATCCCTGTGATGGAGGGGAAGGCTGCGATACTTAAGTCATTTGCTAATGTGGATGCATTTCCAATCTGTCTTGATACACAAGACACAGAGGAGATTATAAAAGCAGTCAAGCAGATAGCTCCGGTCTTTGGCGCTATTAATCTTGAGGATATTGCAGCACCACGGTGCTTTGAGATCGAAGAACGACTCCGTGCTGAGCTTTCTATTCCTGTGATGCATGATGATCAGTGGGGGACGGCTACGGTTGTACTTGGTGGGATTATTAATGCACTGAAAGTGACTAGTCGAGGTGAAGGGCTTGATGCGAAGATTGTAATCAATGGTGTTGGTTCTGCTGGGGTGGCAGTATCAAGACTATTACTTGCTTACGGATTTAAAAATATGCTTTTTTGCGATAGTAAGGGAATTATTCATGAAGGGAGAGAAGAGCTTACAAAAGAAAAGCTCGAGCTTATTTCAAAAAGTGCGCTTAAGGGATTTGATGGCCTACTTGCTGATGCTGTTAAGGATGCTGATGTGTTCGTTGGTGTTTCAAAAGCAGGAGCGCTCACTATTGATATGGCTAAAAGTATGAACAAAGACGGCATCGTGTTTGCACTCGCTAATCCTGTTCCTGAGATTATGCCAGAGGTTGCAAAAGAAGCAGAGATTGCAGTTATCGCGACAGGGCGTAGTGACTTTCCTAATCAACTTAACAATTCACTCATCTTCCCAGGATTATTCAAAGGAATGCTTGATAACAACATTAAGCAGTTTGAAATCGGGATGTTCACCAAGGCCGCGCTTGCGCTTGCAGGACATGTGAAGAACCCAACAACTGAAGCGATCCTTCCGACAATGTTTGATAAAGAATTAGTGGAGGTGATAGCAAAGAGTGTTGTATAAAAAAAACGGACTGGAGTAAACTCAAGCCCGTTTTCACAATTTCAAAAGAAGAGCATAAGTGGTAATAAAAAACTTCCCTAAACTAGTTATAGTTTTGGGAAGTTAAAAGTTCTTCAGTGCTTCAAGCTTTAGGATTTCTTTCTCCAGAATCTCAAAGCAAAGAGTTGGTAATCCGCTGTATGAAGGGTGAAGGTCTCCTTTGTTGATGGCTTCTGCGACAAGCACCACAAGGGCATCACGGAGAATTGGGAAGTAGAGCTTCGTTTCGGCAAGCTTCTTCCTACGTTTAGCTTTTGGAAGATTCGCAAGCGTTCGTAGGTTGTGAATCCTATCTGCGAACTTAAGGATGTATGCTCGAAAGTCACAAGACAGGAGGAGACGTACGAACCACAGATACCGTTCTTTTTCGTTGCGAGGTTTTGTAACTGCACGAACAATAGAAGCTGGTTCTACTCCTTGGTTCTGTCTAATCTTCTCCTGCTCATCATCTTCTCCTTTTTGAGTCTTTTTGTCTTCTGGGCCATCATGCTTTAATCCCGCAAGGAATGTGTAGATGTCCAAAAAGTGGAACTCATTTGTAAGGATCAGGCATACTGCGAAAGAGTGCAGGATGTATAAGCTTTTATCCCAACGAAGTTGTCCTCTGTGGGCTAGTTCTGATTCCTCAATTGTTAGTAAAATGAGTGGAGCATGTTCCTCATAAAACTTTTGAGGAAGTTTTTTTGTGAAAACTTTAGCACGAATTGCTTTCATGGTAACCTCCTTTCTAAAATGTATTGATGAAATTTAGAGAAATAGAGCAAGATCAAGAATATCTCGTGGGTCTTTTTTGGTAATGAAACAGTACCCAAAAAAGCCGAGAACGAGAATAAAACTTGGGATCAGAATCAGTGCAAAAAATATTGTGAAGATTACCCACATGAAGGGCATGGTGACTATCTCAAGCAATCGCATAGCGCCTCCAAAAAGTTGATATAGTGAATGAACAGGTTCTACATACACTATAATATTTTTCACTCTAAGTCAAAAAGTACATTGGTGTGGTAGAGTGTAATGTATGCCATTTTCATTTGAGATTATAAAAAAGTCTGAAAAAACACCACTTGCACGTGCAGGCGTGATCCATACACCACATGGTGATATAGAAACACCAGCATTCATTACGGTTGGGACAAAAGCTACCGTGAAGGCCCTTACGGTAGAGCAGATCAGAGATGCTGTCGGAGCACAGTGTGTTCTTGCTAATACGTATCACCTTTATCTTCAGCCAGGGGATGAGTTAGTTGCTAAGCACGGTGGGTTCGCGAAGATGATGGGATGGTCAAGGAGCGAAGAGCGACGAAGATGTCCGGAGCTAGCAAGCGAAGGACTAAGAGAAGAGACTTTAGATGCGAAGATGTCGGAAGCTAGCAAGCTGACGACCCGGGACAGCTCGGCTGCGAAGACGTCCGTAGTCCAGCAGGCGAAGGACGCAAACAAAATAGAACGAAGACCTCTTCCAACTTTTACTGATTCTGGAGGTTTCCAAGTTTTTTCTCTTGGTCAGGCTATTGGTCATGGCGTGAGTAAAATTGCAACGAGTAAAGAAATCTCTGAAGTTGAAGCAAGGAGTAAAGGACAACTTAAGCGTGAAGAAAAAGAAAGTAGCACAACCCATGAGAAGCTCGCAAAGATTGATGATGATGGCGTAACATTTAAGTCTATCCATGACGGCAGTGTGCACCGCTTCACACCAGAGCGAAGTATGCAGATACAACATAATTTAGGAGCGGATATGTTTTTTGCTTTTGATGAGTGTACATCTCCTCTTGCTCCAATTGAATATCAACGAGAAGCACTTGATAGAACTCACTCATGGGCGAAGCGATCGCTTGATGAACATAAGCGTCTCGGAGTGTCATCTGCAACAGGAGAGATGCAAGCACTCTTTGGTGTGGTACAAGGTGGATCATATGAAGACTTACGTAAAGAGTCAGCTCGAGTCCTCGGCGCAATGGATTTCGATGGCTATGGTATTGGCGGAAGTTTTACAAAAGAAGATATGGGGACGGCGGTGAAGTGGGTGTGTGAGATTTTGCCAGAGAACAAGCCTCGACACTTACTTGGAATAGGTGAGCCACTTGATATTTTGCTCGGTATCGAAAACGGCATAGACACATTTGACTGTGTTGCCCCTACTCGTATCGCACGTAATGGTGCACTTTACACACAAGATGGACGTATTAATATCACCAACTCAAAGTACAAAGAAGACATGTCTCCTGTTTCTGATGATGAGAGTTGGTACACACATCATTACACAAAAGCATATCTCTCACATTTATTTACTTCAGATGAGATGCTTGCAGCGACACTCGCTTCCATTCATAATCTCAAGTTCCTTACCACGCTCTGTGAAGATGCACGCAAACATTTAATCGCGGGGACATTCCAAAGTTTTAAGAATGATTTTATTGCAAGGTATTACAAAAACGAGTAATAAGAAATGAACTTTTGCAGACTCATGCTATCAGGTACTATTTACAAATAAAAAGACCACCAGAATTACGTATGTAATTGGTGGACTTTTGAGCTATGCAAGGGTGCTCTTTTGGGGTAGGTATGAGCTTCTTTTTAAAGCATTCCATAAGCTTCTACTGCCCTATGGAGAGTCATTAAAAATTCAGTGAAAGAAAAAAAGTTTGCAATTGTAAGTACTGTAAGTACCAAGACAATAACTAATCCCCCCACTATAAACGAAGTGTCATTTTGTGTACATAGTTTATTTTCATTGTTGTGTACCACAGCTTTCTCCTTTAGCTATCTGTTCACGTTTGAGCATCCACAAAGGAATACCAGCGGTGAGCAACCATATAACAAGAACTAATCCTAAGATTACTAGTAGTTCTGGCATGTGTATATCTCCTAAAGTTTGATTGAAGAACTGTTGCCAATTTTATGCTATAATTATATATCAACTATGTCAAGTAATAAGAAACAACATCTAGAAGGAACTTTTAATCTTAAAGGATTTATTCCGGCAGGGGATCAACCGAAAGCCATAGCAGGCCTTGTGGATGGTCTCAACAAGAGAATGAAAAGCCAGACACTCTTAGGTGCAACAGGGACCGGAAAGACTTTTACGATTGCAAACGTTATTCAACAAGTGCAACGTCCAACTCTTGTGATTGCGCATAACAAGACGCTTGCAGCTCAGCTTGCTCAAGAGTTCCGTACATTTTTCCCAGATGCTGCGGTGCATTATTTCGTCTCATACTATGACTATTATCAGCCAGAAGCGTATATGCCGGTGACTGATACGTATATTGAAAAAGATGCACAGATCAACGAAGAGATCGATCGACTACGTCATGCCTCCACGCAAGCACTTCTTACACGGAAGGATGTGATTATTGTGGCGTCAGTATCGTGTATCTACGGTCTTGGGTCACCAAAGGATTATGAACGAGAAAATATACAACTCGCAGTTGGGGACGTATGTACCAAGATGAGTCTCATGCAGCGCTTCGTAGGTATTCAGTATGAGAGGACAAATGCTGATCTTTCACCAGGAACATTTCGTGCTCTTGGTAATCGTATTGATATCATGCCGATATCAGAAACAGTGATGCTTCAAATAGAAATTGCAGGTGGTATAATTTCGCATCTTCAGGTTGTCGATCCAGTATCAATGAAACTTCTTAAGGTTGTGCCTCATTATTTTATTTTCCCCGCAAAGCATTTTATATCTGATGTTCCTACACGAGAGCGTGCAGTGCAAACTATTGAAGCTGAGCTGAAAGATCGACTTGTACAATTCGATAAAGATGGAAAGATTTTGGAAGCAGAGAGATTGAAGCGGCGTACAAGGTATGATGTCGCCATGATAAAAGAAGTTGGTTTTTGTCAGGGAATAGAAAACTACTCGCGACATTTATCAGGAAAAGCGCCTGGTGTAGCGCCTGACACACTTCTTGAATATTTTCCACACAACGAAAAAGGTGAGCCAGAGTTTTTGACTATCATCGATGAGTCGCACGTGACACTTCCACAATTACACGGCATGTATGCAGGGGATCAGTCACGAAAGAACACACTCGTAGAGTACGGTTTCCGCCTCCCGAGCGCAAAAGATAATCGCCCACTTAAGTATGAAGAATTTGTGACGAGAATCAATGATGTGATCTATGTAAGTGCGACACCATCTACCTTTGAACGTGAGAACTCTGACCAGATTGTGGAACAGATCATTCGTCCAACTGGGCTCCTTGATCCTGTACTTGAGGTGCGTAAAGTTGGAGAGAATGGAGCTTACAAAGGACAAGTACATGACTTCATTGAAGAAGTGGTTAAAGAAGTAAAAAAGGGTGGGCGAGTACTCGTAACAACACTTACCAAGAAAATGGCAGAAAATCTTTCGACCTATCTCAAGGAACAAGGTGTAAAAGCAGAATACGTTCATAGTGATATAAAGACTATGGAGCGTATCACTATTCTTACAAGCTTTAGACGTGGGACATTTGATTGTCTTGTGGGAGTGAACTTACTTCGAGAAGGTTTGGACTTACCAGAAGTAACCTTAATCGGAATATTAGATGCTGATAAAGAAGGCTTTCTTCGCTCCGAGACATCACTCATTCAGACTATTGGACGAGCTGCACGTAACTCTCGTGGTCGGGTTATTTTATATGCAGACGTTATGACAGGATCAATGGAAAGAGCAATCGCTGAGACCAATCGTCGTCGCACTATACAAGAAACATATAATAAAGTGCATGGTATCACCCCAACAACGATTGAAAAGAATATTAAAGATATCACTGAAGAGTTACAAAGTGATCATGCAAAGGCGGTTAATGTAGAACTTGCTATCGATAAAAAGTTATTTGCCAAGAATCCAGAAAAGCTAATCAAGCTAAAAGAAAAAGCCATGAAAGAAGCAGTGAAGGCACTCGATTTTGAAACAGCTGCAATATTGCGTGATGAGCTCGTTGTATTAAAAGGACAGATGCTAAAAAAAGAGGAGTAGAAAAGCCTTTACATCTCTATAATATGTGCTTTTGCGCTATTTTTAAAGAGGCGTATACTAGTGGCATATGAAAAGATATGTACCGATAATTATAGGTGTTGTTGCTCTTTGTGCTGTTTTATATATAGGAAGTAATCGAATGAATTCTCGTGATGAAACTCTTATTAAAGATGAAACTAAAACTGAAGTGACAAATAAGTCATTCCAAGGAAGTGTTACAAAAGTTTTTGAAGGAGACAATACGCTTATGTATGGTTTTGATTTACCAGAAACTGCAACAGCAACTGTTGCTATGGACGGAGCTCTCGTTAAGGTTACTGATGGAGGTATGCCAGTATTCGCTATGTATCTAAGTTTTGAAGGTGGTCGTGGGTATTCACCAATGGATTATATTACTCATAACATTGTTCCAAAAGTAAGTAACACGATAGTTACAGGTACAACAACAATCGGAATGAATGAATGGACTGTTGTAGAGTCAAAGAATAGTGTTTGGCATGTAGCACGTGTCAGTAATGGTAACTGGCTTATCGTCATTGAAAACGTAAAAGCAAATAGTGAAAAAACAGATTCAATTATTGAAAGTTTGAGTACAAAGTAATTTTTGTAAGAAGGTTGTGTAACCAAAAGCGATGCTTACAGCGTCGCTTTTTGGTTTCGAAAGAAGTCTGGTCTTTGAAGAAAAATTGAAGAAAAAACAAAGCCACCGCAATGGTGGCCTGTGCTAGTAGGTGGTATTACCTAAGACTTTCCTGAGAGTTATTAGTTTCTGGAGGTGTCGGAATGTCCTCCGGTGCTTCACTTGCTACCGGATTCATTTGTTGCAATACCTTGCGGTTACTGCCACCATTTGCGCGAGATAAAGGGAGTACTATTTTTGATTGTTGTAGGGACATTTTGCTATCTCCAAAGTAAAATACTCTACGAAAAACTTTATACAAGGATTTGTATAAAGGCCTACCTGATATACTACAATAAAAGTATGTACGTATGCAACGTATATGTGGTAGAGTATTCACATGAATAGTTTAGAAACTAAAAATAATTCTAAAAAAGTTTTCGTTGGTCTTTCTGGTGGAGTAGACTCATCGGTTTCTGCACTCCTACTTAAGCAACAGGGATATGATGTTACCGGTGTATTTATAAAAGTCTGGCAGCCAGATTTTATCGAATGTACATGGAAAGAAGACAGACTAGACGCGCTCCGGGTTGTTGCACTTTTAGATATTCCGTTTATCACTCTTGATCTTGAGAAAGAATATAAAGAAGGGGTGATTGATTACATGATAGAAGAATATAGACGTGGGAGAACTCCGAATCCAGATGTGATGTGTAATCGAGAAGTAAAATTCGGTGCATTTTTTAACTGGGTGAAAAAGCAAGACTCGCTTGCTTTTATTGCAACTGGTCATTATGCCGAACATAACGGAATATCACTTGTGAAAAGTAAAGATGAGAACAAGGATCAGACTTACTTTTTGTGGACACTTACAAAAGAAATACTTCCATCAGTCGTGTTCCCTATTGGAGGAATGGAGAAAAGTGAAGTGCGGACCCTTGCTGAAAAATATAACCTTCCTGTGGCTTCAAAGAAAGATAGTCAGGGATTATGTTTTGTGGGTACTATTGATATTAAGACATTGCTTAAAAAATATATAGAAGAAAAGCATGGTGACGTGCTGAACGAAGCAAGCCAAGTAATAGGTGAACATGAAGGTGCTACTTTTTATACTATTGGTGAGCGTCATGGATTCACGATAACTAAGAAAACAACTGACGATAGACCATATTTTATTATTGCAAAAGACATAGAAAAAAATACCATCATTGTTTCGCATGTGCCGCCACATGAAAATGAAGGTGAAACCATTGTTCTTGAAAAGACAAACTGGACACAAAAGCTAGAAGTGGGAAAAGTCTATGATGCTCGTGCGAGGTACCGAGCACCGCTTGCAAAAGTGGAAGTACTTGATGATATCCATATGAAAGTTATCAGTGGTGACATTACCAAAGCCCGTGGTCAGTCACTTGTGCTCTATGATGGAGA
>JAYUCW010000093.1:0-3489 GCA_043740125.1 Minisyncoccota bacterium | reverse complement strand
CAGTGTTTTCAAAAAGGTTTATTCGAGTATCTCCACGTAATGTAGAATGAAATTGTGCTGTCCCAACATCTATAGCAGTTACTCGTTCTACACCATAGGACAATAAACAATCTGTGAATCCTCCGGTAGAAGAGCCTATATCAATAGCAGTTTTTCCTTTGCAAGCTTTTTTACACAATTCTTCTGTGAGATAGATTCTCAGCAGTACACCTTCTAACTTATCTCCGCCACGAGATACGAATTTTCTACGTTGTAGTACTTGTATCTGCATCTCAGATGTAATTGTTTTTGTTTTTTTGGAAGTAACAATGCCATCAACAAGAACAAACCCTTTCTCTATACATTCTTGTGATTCTTCTCTACTTTCACATAGCTCACGTTTTACTAATGCTTGATCAAGCCTCATACCAGATTTCTTTATCTATTTTGTAACCCATTTTTTTTCAATAAGCGCATTGCGGGCGGAAGAAGTTTCGGCTTCTTGTTTACTTTTACCTTGTCCTTCTGCAATTTTTTCTTCACCAAAATATATTCCAATAAGAAATAATTTATCATGATCTGGCCCCTCTTCTGAAAGAACTCGGTAATTTGGGGTTAATGAATAAATCTCTTGAGCTTTTTCTTGTACATAACTCTTTGCGTCTTTATATAAACCTTTTCGTATGATATCTTCTGTTTTACCTAGAAGTGTTTCTGTGATGAACGCCTTTGTGCTCATATATCCTTGATCAAGATAAAGAGCTCCAACAAAAGCTTCATATGCATCGGCTAAAATAGAAGAACGAGCACGGTGAACGTCTCTTGCTTCACCTTTTGAAAGCTTAATCATATCATTGAAAGAAAGATCCGTTGCAAGCTCCCCTAGAGTAACCGCATTAACAAGAGCTGAACGATATGCAGTTAAGTCTCCTTCATTTTGGTGAGGATATTTTTCATATAAAAATTCTGTCACAACAAGCTCAAGAACTGCATCTCCGAGAAACTCTAAACGCTCATTATGAACAAGTCCTGTGCGAGGGTTTTCATTAATATAACTACGATGAATAAAAGCTTGCTCAAGAAGTGCCTTGTTATTAAACGTAATCTTATTTATATTTTTAAATTCTTCGAGAGTCATTGTATATAGAGATCAGACAGCGAGGTGTTGTAGCGTATAAAAACTATTCTATACACTTATTTTTTAGTTTTAAGAATTTCAGATGATTTTTCAAGAAGTGGTCTGATATCATCATAAATTCTAAGTGTCGAAGTCTCCGTTAACAGAAACCAACGAGCATCATCAAGACCACCTTTTTTTTCAAGGGTAAGCTCTTTATAGTCTGCTTGTGCGAGATAGTATGAGACGTGTTTTACAATTTTCCCTTTTTCTGGTTTGTTTGCAATGTATTCATTTTCTCCAAGTTTTTCTTCTATGACCATAGGGATACCGATTTCTTCACCTATTTCTCGCATTGCAGCAGATGACTCATCTTCACCAGATTCAATTTTTCCTTTTGGAAGTGTCCAATATCCGAAAACGTCGTGAACAAGTGCAACATACAATCGATGCTCGTGATACGCATACACAACAGCGCCAGCTAAGAGCTCACGCTTCCCTGACTCTAAATGATCTTTTTTTGTTTTAGTGCTTTGAGCTTTTTCAGGTTCCCCCATTTCTTTGTAGACTGCACCTAGAACACCGTTAACAAATTTACCTGAAGTTTCTCCGGCATAGGACTTGGCAAGTTCAATTGCTTCATCGATGGCAACTTTTGGAGGTACTTGAGCTCTATCACCGAAAAGAAGCTCAGAGAGTCCAATACGAAGAACATTACGGTCAACAATGCCAATTTTATCAAGTGGCCAATCAGGTGCAGCACGAGTGATGATATCATCAATAGTGATGCGTCGTGAAAGAACATTTATGACAATGTCTTTTGTAAATGTTGTATCTTTTATTCCCTCACCGAATTCTTCTGTATTGCGATTGATAATTATATCAATAGTTTCTTTATCAATAGACAATTCACTTTTGATATCAAGCTCAAAGAGTGTTTGTAATGCGATGGTCCTAGCTATGTGCCGAGTACTCATATATTTTTGAAAGAACGTTTTTAGAATTAAAAGAAATTTAGTAAATTGACTGATTGAAACTTTAAGCAACTTTTGCTTTAGTTTTCAGGGTAATAACTTTTTTACCTCTGTAGAAACCACAAGCGTCACAGACGTGGTGGGGAGCTTTTAATGCTTGACAATTCTTGCACTCAACAAGATTGGCCGCCTTAAGGGCGTGATGACTACGGCGATTTGCCGTATGCGCACGTGTATGTCTCATTCGTACTACCATAATAGGTTATATTCTACACTATTTTTTAAATACTTGCAATAAAAGCCTGTGTGTAACCCCAAAAGAATAATCTGTAATCGGAGGGGCGCCCTGAGGCCTTGCCTCGAGGCAAGGCCTCAGGGTAGACAAAGTGTGTGAAGTACCATTACAAAGACAGTAACAAATTTGGTTGATAGATATATACTTGGGAACTCTTTGGAAGAAAAAATGAATTACTGTTTCTCTTCTAGAGGAAGCCATCTTATGAGACTTTCGATAAAATCTTTACTAGACTTAAAATATAAAGGAAACTCAGACCTGGAGAGAACAGAGCTTTCTTCTCTTTGTATGCCACAGTAATCGTGAAAACTTGAAAAAGGGTACATTTTAATAAAATTAATGGCATTTTTATTTTTTTTAGATACTATATTTCTTTTCCATTCTTTATCAACCATTTTTGCTGGGTTGAAATGTATGTAAGCATATAAATAATTAAGGTAGATATCTGTGTTTGCATGTTTTGCTTTAAATTTTCCTTCAAATAAAGCCCCTGTTCTTTTGTATTTTTTATTAAAATAACCAACATATGCGGTAGAAACTTTTTGTATATATTTTATAACCCCACCATCTTTTAATTGTTTAAGAAGAATGTGAAAATGATTATCCATTATTACGTACGCCCCAATCGCAACAAGAGGATCATTGTTTTTAATATAAACACTATCAGGAGAAAGATCTGAAAGATTTTGTCTAGCTTCTTTATTCATTACGACTAGGAGTTGAGTAAAGCGAATCTTATCATAATCATCCAAAAAAATAATTTGTTTACTGTTACCTCTATTATAAACATGATAGAATTCACTATTTGAAAAATGAAATTTTCTTATTGACATGATGATGGTTAGTATACCCTGAGGCCTTGCCTCGAGGCAAGGCCTCAGGGTTGATAACTCATATCAAATTACATAATACACATTACATTAGATAACACACACCCATAAATTATTTAACAATATATTATTTAACAAAAAATTATTTACCAATAAGTTATTTTATTAAATTATTTATATAACCACGGTACATTACTGATAATACAGATACCGAACATGTGGAGAGGACAGGTACTTGGTGTACTCATCGAAGCATTTGTCGGAGCTAGGGTATTGGTTGGTGTACTTGATGTT
>JAYUCW010000092.1:0-21334 GCA_043740125.1 Minisyncoccota bacterium | reverse complement strand
CAAATCTTAATCAAAAAGCAGCACTTACAACAGCAACTTCTTTGATTGCTTTTATTGGAACGTATCAAAATACTCCATTTGTTATCTCGTATCTTTCTCCTGATGGACACCAGAAGTCAACCACAGTAGCCGCGGTTTATGGAATTGTTCCTGATAAAAAAGCACTCGGCATTTCAATTGAACAAGTTGGCACAGTGCGAACAACACTTCTAGAAGCCATCACCCTTGGTTATAATAAAACTATCACTATCACACAACTTACTGTCGAAGGTCTCCTGAATGTTTTAACTTCAGTCTTCAAAGGTAATGAAGTACTCTCTTCACTTTCTGGTCCAGTAGGAATAGCAAAAATAGTAGGGGAGACGAGCGAGTATGGAATTAGTGCTATTCTTACTTTAGTGGCTGTACTTTCTATTAACCTTGCAATATTTAATATCCTACCACTCCCAGCGCTTGATGGTGGGAGAATGGTAGTTGTAATTATTGAAACAATTTCTCGAAGAAAAATACCATACGTCTACTACTCTTGGATTAACATCACCGGATTCTTAGCTCTCATGCTACTTCTTGTTGTTGTCACAATTAATGATATTAGAGTATAAAGATAGAACAGTTTAAACTAACAATTATATGAGACAATCACATCTTTATACAAAAACAAGAAAAGAAGCTCCCTCTGATGAGACTTCAAAGAATGCTCAGCTACTTATTAGAGCAGGATTTATTCATAAAGAAATGGCTGGGGTCTACACCCTACTACCTCTTGGACTTAGAACTTTTAACAACATTGTAGAAATTATTCGTGAAGAAATAAATGCAATTGAAGGACAGGAAATTACTTTAGGATCACTTCAAGAGCCCGAGCTTTGGTCCAAAACTAATAGATGGGGTGATGCTGTTGATGTATGGTTTACCACGCAACTAAAAGCAGGAACTGATCTTGGGCTTGCCTTTACCCATGAAGAACCAATTACAAAAATGATGACTAACTTTGTACGTAGCTACAAAGACCTCCCAAAGTTTGTGTATCAATTTCAAACAAAGTTTAGAAATGAAACCCGTGCTAAGAGCGGAATTATGCGTACTAGGGAGTTTGTTATGAAAGATTTATATTCATTCTGTCGCACACATGAAGAACAGGAAAAATATTATGACCTTGTAAAAAATACGTATATCAAAATATTCAAACGTCTTGGTATTGGAGACAAAACCTACGTGACATTTGCTTCAGGAGGAAGTTTTACTAAGTACTCTCATGAGTTCCAAACCATCTGTGATGCAGGTGAAGATGATATTTACATTCACGACAATAAGCATATTGCTATTAATAAAGAAGTTATGCTTCCAGAGGTACTTATTGATCTTGGTATTGATGAAAAAGATCTTCGCATGGTAAAAGCTTCTGAAGTTGGAAACATCTTTAATCTAGGAACTCGCTTCTCAGAAGCCCTTGAGTTGATGTACCAAGATGAATCTGGAGAGAAGAAACCTGTGTGGATGGGGTCCTACGGTATAGGACCTGCACGTGTTATGGGCGTTATCGCAGAAACTCTTTCTGATGAGAAAGGACTAGTGTGGCCGACTTCTGTAGCACCATACTCAGTACATCTTATTGTACTTGGAAAAGATAAAGACGGCGAAACATACAAGCAAGCGGAAGATCTTTATAAGCAGCTCATAGAAAGCCATGTTGAAGTACTGTTTGATGATCGTGATATACAAGCAGGGGAAAAGTTTGCAGATAGTGATTTGATTGGAATTCCAATGAGAGTTGTTGTAAGTGACAAATCATTAGCTTCAGGTGGTATTGAAATAAAAGAACGAGCGGGGACTGCCACAGATATTATTTCAATCGAGCAGTGTCTTCATATGTTTACAAAAGCTTGTTAGCCATTACAAATTAGCTTTAACTAAAGTACCTTATTTATACTTTCTGCTATATCTAATAGTTAGTTAGCTATTTACTTGTAAAGGTATCTAGCTACTTTATTTTTTAAGTACCAAAGGAAATTTCTTAAAAAATTTAGTGGAATCAACTTATTTTTCCGTAGAAAATACTTTAATCATATCGTTAATAAAAAATAATGTAGTATAGGAAGTGAACTAATAAAATAAAAGTAGATTAAAAAAATAATTTTATTTTCAGCGCAAAAAAATATATTAAAAATAATCTATTATGTATAGACATACAATAAAACTCTGATTCTGAAATAATACTTTGGTATTCATCAAGAAAGATCTTAACCATTAAGAGGTGTATAAGATAGGCTTCGCATTACCTAAAGAGACGTAGGTAGTATCCTCTAACATTGACCTAGGAGCTCTTCGAATCGCAATACATAAAGGAAAACTCCTGCGTAAAGATAGATTTAGGTTAAGATGTACCTTGTATGAAGGTATGAACTAAGTCAGGTAAAATACTATAACCAGAATAAAACAAGTAAACTTAAAAACTCAAGAAATTCAAAATTATGAACTTAATAAGATACAGAAGGAGAGCCACAAACCTGATGTAATTTTTTTATATCTATGAGTAGGGTAGTGAGGTCCTTTATAATTTATTTTTATTTTAACTAAAAGACAAACATCAGAATCATTTGTATATATAAGGTTTAGGGGGCATTTGTTATAATAAGCTAATGTCGCACAATATATCTTTTACGACTATATATACATAGAAACCCTAGAAAACCTGTGTTATGAACTTTTATAAATCTGCTTCACGATTAACCAATGTATACCCTGTAGTTGCTTATAAAATATTGAATTAGTATATTAAAAAATGTAGAGAGATCTTCTTCCATGATTACTTGAAAGTTAGCACTAAAACATACAGGATTATTAACTTTAGAGCATTTCTATAGCAGGGTACTTTTTACCTTTTTAAAAAGGGGATTTCTCCCCTTTTCATATACTTCAAATGACATAGAGGGTTGTCCTCCTTATCAACTCATAATAAGGTAGTTCATTCTTAAAGATAAAAACTATTTCCACTTAACAAGTACTACCCAAATTCCAAAAATAGCACCAATTAGTGTGCACATAAACAATAAGAGAATGAATGCTGGGATGGTGAATGTTAACATAATATAATTTTTATAGTACATCTGTTATTTTCCTTCTGCTTTTTTCCAAATAATAACACCTCCTACCACAGCCCCAATAAGAAATGCTAAGATCATAAGTAAGATAGTTGCTGGAATTGTAAAAGTAAGCATATATGGATAGTATAAACACTCTAGAAGAAGATTACAAATATGAGAGAGGGTTAAGATATCCTGCGCGTGGTGCTATAGGCATAGTCATGTTAGTGCCACACACCTTACTAACATACTTTGTTATCTGAACAGCGTCTGATGCATACACAGTAAAATGTAAATGTGGACCTGTGCTATAGCCAGTGTTCCCAGAAAGACCTACTGTTTGGCGTGAAGTAACAGTATCTCCAGCTTTTACTTGAATAACAGAAAGATGTGCATACAATGTGGTAAGTCCATTCCCATGCTTTATAAGAACCCATTTACCATAAGAAACTCCATTACATGATGCATCAGTATCTCCTGCACCCAAGACCGTACCTGCTGCTGCTGCCAGAATTGATGTTCCTACTTTTGTACCAAAATCAATTCCATTATGTCCAGACCCATTATATACCTGAGGATTTTTACTTGAAAATGGAGTATTTCCGAAATACTGTGTAATAATAACATTATTCAGTGGGTATTGAAGAATACCTTTTCCATATTTTGGTATTTTATTTGCATCTACAATTGTCTGAAGTTTAGCTTCAACATCTAACATTTCAATCTCTAACTCCCCTTTCTTCTTCTTTCTTTCAATGACAAGCTTTTGATATGTTGATTCTTTATTTTTTGTTTCAAAAAGGAGAGTACTCTTATCTTTTGAAGTTTGATCAACGATCTGTTGTTGACCAGTCAGTGTTTGGTTAAGTGTTACAAGTACATTTTTATGTTCTTCGTAGGATGCTTTTTGAATTGAAAGTGTCGTTTTAGTATCTACAAGTGCACGCGTTTTTTGATTAATAGCAGATGTGAATTCTCCACTACGTTTTGCAATATCAAGAGCATCAGAAAGATGTGCCCCTGGAGCAAGAGAACTCACAAAATAAGGCAGTGACTGTTCATTTTGAACAAGCGAGCGAAGAGATTGAGCAAGATCTTCCTTTGTCCTATCAAGCGTTGATTCTGTATTTTTAATTTTACCTTGTGTAAAACTAATATTTTGCTCAGCTTGATTAATGCGTAATTTTGTATATAAAATATCTTTTGCAAGACCTGTCCGTCTAAGTTCAAGTTTAGCCAGTGCAGTTTTAAGAGTTTTTGCTTCACCTTGAGTCTTGCTAATTTTAGAATTAAACGCTTTTATTTCATCATCAAGAGCTTTAATTTGTGAAGATAAAGTATCAAGGTTTCCTTTTAGTTGTTCTGCTGACTGAGCGGAAACATGAAGCAAAGAAAAAGAACTAGGAATAAAAAGAATTGAAATAACGAGAAGACTGATAAAAAAAGAGCGAGGTACCATATAATTATTAACGTATTATGAGTCAATAGCTTTACACATAAGCATTATACGCCTAAGGGCTTCTTCTTTTCCAAGAACATAGCAAATAGTAAAAGGGTCTACTGATTTTTCTTGACCTGATAATGTCATACGAAGTGGCCAAAGAACATTCCCTCTTCCTTTCATCTCTGCATAAGGCATAATACTTTCTTTAAGTGTTGTGGGTGAGGAAAAATCTGCAGTTGTAAGAATTTCTTGTATTGCAAGAAGATGCATTTTTGCTTCAACTAAGTCTTTATCTTTCCAAATTACTTTTTCTAGTAGTTCTTGAGTAATTTTCGGTCTTTGCAAAAAAAAACGAAATTCTTGTTCTTCTATTGATGTAAGTTCTCCATAGAGCGAAATACGGTCTATGACTGTTGGTAAAAGTCTCTCAAGTAAAGAAGGCTCATACTCTTTAAAATAACCTTGAATAGACACTAATTGTTGTTCTTTTTTTTGTAGACGAATATGCTCTTTGTTCATCCAAAGTAATTTCTCCTCATTAAACATGGCCCCTGCTTTGTGAATTTTTTCAATTTCAAATAAAGAAATAATTTCATCAGGAGACATTATTTCTTTTTCTCCTCCTGGATTCCATCCGAGAAAAGCCAGAAAATTAAGCATTGCCTCTGGAAGGTATCCTTCATTTCTATACTCAAGAATGTCTTTAGCCCCATCGCGCTTGCCAAGCTTTTTGTTCCCTTCTGGAGCGAGAATAGGCGGTAACGTTACAAAAACTGGAGGTGTAATCGAAAGCGCTTCATATAATGACAGAAACTTAGGAGTTGAAGCAATAAACTCGTCCGCTCGCATAATATGGGTTACCTCCATCTCAAGATCATCGATAATATGCGCAAAATTATATGTTGGATACCCATCACTTTTAATGAGAATAAAATCATCAAGTGCTTCAGGGCCTGCACTTAGTTCTCCTCGAACAGCATCATTCCATGTAAAACTTTTTATTTCAGGAACTTTAAAACGAAGTGGTCTGGTACCATTCCATACATCAAATACTTCCGGACGATAATCTCGATATAAGAAAATTTTTTTATTCTGCTCTGCTTCTTGTCGCAATGTTGCAACCTCTTCTTCGGTATACGGATCAGGATATGCATACCCTTTTTCAATAAGAATTTTTGCGTATTTTTTATATGATTCGAGTCTTTGTGATTGAAGGTATGGAGCATGAGGACCACCAATATCAACCCCTTCATCCCACGAGATACCAAGCCACTTAAGTGATTCAATAATATGCGGAACAGACCCTTCTACTTCACGAGCTTTATCAGTATCTTCTATCCGAAGAATGAATACTCCTTTATTCTTTTTTGCCCAAGCCCAAGCATAGAGCGCAGTACGAATACCCCCAACGTGCATAAAACCAGTTGGACTTGGAGCAAAACGTGTGACGATAGGTGATGACATATATGAATAATTAAATGTGACTTAAACAAATGCGAACCAACTCTTTAGCTATCGTTGAAGCCGCATTACGAGAATCTTCAAAGAGTGGAGCATTTTTAATCATAGTATTGTACTCTTCTTCATTTTCAAGAATTCTTGAAACTAATGCTATAAGAACATTCGCACCTAGATTATTTTCTTCAAGAATCGTCGCTACTCCATGAGATGCCATAGCGTAAGCGTTACTTCTTTGATCTCTACTAATAGACTCTGGGATTGGAATAACAATCATTGGCAACCTCCATAACGCCATTTCAAACATAGATGATCCTGCTCGTGTAATAACAAGATCTACTTTTGAATAAAATAAAGAAATGTCTAAAAAACCATCCACAAAATATCGGTCTTTAAACTCATGATGAACAAGAAGATGTTTTGCTACTTCTTCTACTTGCTTAAGATTATCTTTACCTGTCTGGTGGACAACATCATACATAGTGAGCAGTTTTGGTAAGGCTTCTAATACTGCTGTATTTATTATTTGACTTCCTTGAGACCCTCCAAAAATAAGAATTACTGGTCTGTCTTTTTTTACATATATTTTTTCAAAATTCTGAGGAGGTAAAACTATGTCTCGTATTGGTTGACCAGTGAGAGCAACTTTATCACTTGGATAAAAAGGTGCAGCCTCAGGGTACGAAAGTGCTACCCGCATAGCGAATTTCCCTGCCCATTTCGTGGTACGTCCTGGAACAGTATCACTTTCATGAATAACTACTGGAATAGAGAGAACTCTTGCTGCTAGTAAGGTTGGGAAACTTGCATATCCTCCTTTTGCAAAAACAACATCAGGATACAATGAGTACAACTTTATTAACGCACGAAAGCATCCATGAATTGTTTTGAAGAGATCTGTGATATTTTGGAGCGAAAAATAAAGACGTAATTTCCCTGCAGGAATTTCCACAAACTTGCAATCAATATTAAAAAGAGCTTCTTCATCGTATGGTTTATCTGAAAAGAAATAGAGTTCAGGTTGAAGAAGTTTTTGAACAAAAACTTCTTTACGAACACGCTCTACAACTGCAATTAGTGGATAAAAATGCCCTCCTCCTGCACCGGTTATAACAATTTTCATATATAGTGAATGGTTGATTTAGATATATTAAGCAACACTCCTAATTCAAAAAGTGCAGCTAAAAGTGCAGTACCTCCGTGAGACACAAGTGGAAGTGGAACCCCTGTTAGAGGGAGAATTCCAAGCATTGAGGCAATATTAAGAGTTGCTTGTATAAGAATAATTGAAACAATTCCTGTAGCAAGTAATCTCCCAAATTGATCTCCTGCGGCTTTTGCTATAATATATCCACGCATACTAACTATACCATAGAGTACAATGATATACATTGATCCCAAAAAACCTAGCTCTTCCCCTACTACGGCAAAAATTGAATCCCCTATTGGTTCGGGAAGATAATTAAATTTCTGAACACTTTGCCCTAACCCTCTTCCCATTAAGCCACCACCTCCTAAAGCAATCAAAGACTGGTTGAGTTGCCACGAGGATCCACGAGGATCATGAGTATTGTTAAAAAAAGTTTTTACTCGTTCAAACATGTAAGGTCGCACGAGGATTAAAATAATGAAACCGACAATCCCGCATATCACAAGATATTGAATATGGCGTTTCCGTGCTCCTCCTACAAAGTAGGTAATAAATGACGCCCCAACTATAACCAAATATGTCCCAAAATCAGGTTGGGCAAGAAGTACTAAACTTATGATTACAAGCCCTACAAGATATGCAAGAAAACCATACTTCCAATCTTTAAAAAGATTTCTATATTTTGTACACCAAAATGCAACAACAACAACAAATGCGAACTTTAAAGCTTCGCTAGGTTGCAGTGAAAAAGGACCAACATCTATCCAACGATGAGCACCTCCATGGTACCTTGAAAGTCCTGGGACAAAAACACCAAGTGTCATAATAACTGAAGCACTAAAAAGTATATATACATAGTTCTTATAAAAAGAATACGGAATCATCACTCCTAGACAAAGTGCCACTCCTCCACCTAATAATGCATAAATAAGTTGTGTTTTTACAATTGAAAAAAACTTAACTTCATTGCTTGCAAGAACCCCAAGAGCAGCAGAACCAAAAATAATAAGACCACTACAAAGTAAAACAATAATCGTAATAAGCAGTGGTTTATCTACTCGTTCAAACATATTAAAAATTAACTAATGAGTGCTATAACAACTCCAAGCATCGCACATATATATGACACAATCCAATACCTCATCACGATTCTATGACGAGGCCATCCTTTTGCTTCAAAATGATGATGAAGAGGTGCAACTAAAAATAGTTTTCGTTTAAAAAACTTTTTCCAAAAAAGTTGCAAGATGACTGATGATGTTGTGATAACAAGAGGGAAAGCAATAATAGGAAGGTAAAGAACTGAGTCAGTCAAAAAAGCAATAATTGAAAGTGCAAGAAGTATCGCCATGATACCCGTCTCCCCCATCATAAATGATGCCGGTGGAACATTAAACCATAAGAAGGCAACAATTGCTGCAGCAATAACAAAAGAAAGTGCTGCTATGTCTATCTGATGATGAATAAATGCGATAGCTCCATATGCAGTGAATATTGCTGAAAAAATGCCACCAGAGAGACCGTCAATACCATCGATAACACTTGTTGAAAAAAGTGCAATTGTTACGACCACAAAAAATAAAATAAAGATAATACCACTCACATGAAAATCTCCATAAAATGGAATATATACCGACGAGACGCCTAATTTTATATAAAACCAAAGTCCAGCAAAAATCCCCATACATGCAACTGCTCCAAGCCTAATAGAAAAAGATAAACCTCCTCCAACATAGCCCCCGACTCTTCCTAGTACATTAGAAACCAGAAGGTCATCAATTCCTCCAACGATTGCACCAATAAGCATTCCCATAAGAGGTAGCCATGTCTGCTTACGTGAAATAAAATCTAATTTTTCAGTAAGAGCTGTTGGGTGAATTTTTGAGACTAACCAAAAAGAAATAGTTGTCACGAGAACGGCTGTCCACACAACAATTCCTCCCATACGAAGAAGGTGTCGTTCTTCATCATTATGAAGTAAAGCGGTGATTGTAGCGACCTTTCCATCAATTGTTGTCCCAACACTCTTTTTCTTCCAGATCTTATAGTATGTCAAAATCTTAACCACTGTTGGGGCAATAATAATACCAATCAGAAATGAAATTACTGCCGGAAGTAATACTTTAAACAGATCAAGAGCTAGCATAAGTAAGATATACACTAGATTATATCATACGAAACAGCATTTTTACCTAAGAGCGTTTGGTATTTCTTTCTTATTTCGAAACACTGTCTCGAAGAGTTTTATAGAGAATACTCATATCTTTGAACCTACCCTCTTTACTTGAACCTAGAACAACAATAACTACTGGATGACCCATACTGACATCCACAATAACACCAAGATTACCACCTGCCATTTCAGTATAACCAGTTTTTGAAGCCTCAGCACCTGGTAATGTTTCAATCGCTTGATTAGTATTTGGAATGCCACTTATTTTAGTAGAATTAACAACAACAGTTTCACGTTTTTTGGTTGTGGCATCCATTATTTCTGGAATTTTTTTTCGTGCAATCGAAAAAAGTTTTGCAACCTCAAGAACTGTACCTCGGCCACCTATTTTACCATCAATATCACGCCCAGCGGGATCAGTAAAGTAAAGCGTAAGCCCAAGAGCTTTACCATCGCTATTCATCTGTTTTACAAAAATATCTTTACCTCCAAAACTGTCTGCCACAATTTCTGCTCCATCATTAGAAGAAAAAATAAGCATGTACTTAAGAAGTTCAGAAAGTGTCCAAACTTGGTTCTCTTTAAGACCAAGATCATACCCACCTTCTATACTTTTTGCAGTAACGATTATTTTTTCATTTTTTTCTTTATGAAGTGTTGCACTTATCGCAGTCATTACTTTTGTGATACTTGCAAGAGGAAGTGATTCAGCTATATTTTTTGAAGCAATAATTTCTTCTGTAACAATGTCATAAATAATATAGGCTTTCGCTTCAACTTTAACTGCAGCGAACACATTTTTGTTAAACAAAGCAGTTTGAGATGAAACAATTGGAGTATGAGGTACTATTTTTTGAGAAATTCTATGATGATAGTTAAAAAAATAAACAATTGACATAAGAACAATAACAACAGAAAGGCTATATATAGCAAAAATATCCACCTCTCCTTTTTTTGGGTTACTCAACATACTCTATATTTATAAATCACGAGATTGTAATTTTTCCAGTAAATCCTTATGCATTTTCTCATACTCAGGAAGTTCTTCAACGCTTGTTACACCAAGCTGTTTAAGTGACTCAGCTGTTAAGGAACATATTTCTCCAACTCGATTAACAAGTCCTCTCACCGTGAGAACTCTGATTGATTGAAAAGATTGAACTCCACGAATATAAGAAATTTGTTCACGGGTTGGATATCCTAAATATGCTACAAGCGTAAGAACTTGGAGTGCAGCTGGGGTGAGCTCTCCTTTAAGTTCTTCTTTCCTCCAACTCTCAACTACTTGAGATTGTTCTGGTCGTGTAGTTATAGAAAGGCCTTCGTTACTAACAAGAAGAGTGAGACCTATTTCTTCTAATTTACTTTTCACATAGGGCACATTTTCAAGAACTTCTTCGTTTTTGATTCCTAAAAAATCTGCAAGTTTTTTAGTAGCAATAACATCTCCTGAAAGGAATAACAGTGTAATAACTTTTTCAAGCATGATAGTAGTTAGTGTAGCACACGTTTTGATAGCTCTAAAAAGTATGTCTAGCGTTCTATGATAGTAATATCTCCTCCATCAACATGTTGTTCTGCATGTAATGACCCTATGCGAAGTAACTCCAAAAGAGCAATGAAATTAACAATGAGTACTTTTTTTTGATCTTCTCTTGTACCCACATTTTCTGCCATACTTTGTAAACTAACTGATTGAACATTTTTAACTCTCTCTAACAATTTTTCAATAACATTTTCAATGCGTAAAGCTTGTTCAACAGCAACTTTTACAAGTGCTTGGGGTGTTATAAATGACATCAGTGTTAAAGAAATAATCGACTGAAGTAAAGAGGGATTCACTCTTTCATCAGGAACAAACACATTGAGATCTTTTGGTTGTAGGTGTGGACGAGAGTATAGAATATTTTTACCATATATTTTTTTAATACTATCCCCACCAGTGGATAATAGTGCATATAGTTCAAGTTTATATTCAAGATCATGCACCTGCTTCTCTTCCTCTTCGGTATACACAACACCAGGAAGAAGCGATTTAGCCTTCATGAGCATCAAGGTCGATGCCACAACAATGAACTGTGAAATATCAATTATATTTTTTTGATCAAGTGTTTTAATATAGGCAATGTAATCATCAGCAATATCAACAAGAGCAATCTCTGTGATAGAGAGTTTTCGTGACTCGATGAGCTCGAGAAGCTTTGTGTACGGTCCTTCAAAGCGATCGAGTTTTAGGGTAAATTCCATGAGACTAGTATATAGGGGTTAGGAGTTAGGGGCCAGTGAATACCAGAAATTCAAAAGGTGGGCGCTTCGCGCTCACCTTTTGAATTTCAACTAACCCCTCATCCCTATACTCTTTACCCTACTTAAGTACATTCCAAAGATTCGGATCATTCCCACCATCTACTTTGAAGATAACAACACCTCCTAACTTGTACAACTTCGCAATACGGATTTTATCAGCGATAGCGACAGCATCTGAATACCATACAAGGTACTGCTTATAACTTCCTAATTGATTACCATTGATGTCCGTAGAGGTTGCATAGGTGAAACTTATCTCCCCTGCGCTATTACGTGTCGGAGTATTACGAAGACTTTTTGCTAATTCATCAGCATAATTAAAATTCATTGAACCAATACGAGAATATCTCTGACTACTTGTACTGGTTGCAGGAATAATCTCATACTTATAACCGTAGGTTGGAATACCTAAAATGATTTTCTTCGCAGGTATATCACGAAGGGCGAGTGTCGCAATTTTTTCCACCCAGTTAATATCTGCTACAGGTTTATAACTATCTCCATTAGAAGTATTTTGATTAACTAGCTGCATGTCATCCCCTGCTTGATCATATGCCATGATGCGTACCTGATCACATACTTTACCAATTACTTTATAATCATTTGAATATTCTATTTTTGAAAGAATTACCTGGGATGTCGTTGCATATCTACTTTCTGGTGGTGTACGGGCTTCTACGGTACAAATAAGCTGCTTCTTATTTTTATGGAGTAATGTTGCGAGTTCTGTTAAGAACGCAGAAAAATAAGGCCTTGTTTCTGCTGTTTTAGCTTCATAGTCAATATCTATTCCATCAACATTATATTTTTTTACAAGTGCTACAATTTCTTTTTCGTGTGCAATCCTCGTTTTTCGTTGTGCCAGGAGAAGGTAAAAAGCATACTTTTCATTCTCGTTATGCGGGTACGAAAGTATGCTTGGGTACACTTTTACTTTCCTGTTTTTCGCTTCAACCATAAGAGTTGACCACGGTTCTTCTTCGAACTTGAGCGCATTTTTAATAGTACCGTCTTGCTGCAATTCAAAAGCAAAAGGACTAATCTGTGTGAGCTTGCTTATATTTTGAAGTGTCGTGCTCGCTCCCTCAGTTTTTCTCCAGTACGGTATCCATACAGCTTTTTCAAAAGCCGTCACAGCAAAAGTAGTTTCAAAAAAAGAAAAAAGGATAGTTACTATAAGTAAATATTTTAGCATTTGATTCATACATTTATGATACCACACTATAGATGTGCAGTGTCAACCATAAAAAAAAGACACTCATGTACATGATACAGAGCATCTTTTGGAATAACGAGCAGGTCAGGCAAATTAATCTGTGTCAGCAATTGTCCAACCAGTGTATCGCTTGCCACGAACATACACAAACCTTGTCCCCAGTGGAACGATAGCCTCCATTTTAATCTGCATCATGGGATTTCGATAATCAACCCATGGGACAAACCCATGCTCAGCAAGAATTTCCTTACACATGGATGACGACATTGGGTACGGTGTCATTGCTGTTGCAGCAATACACCCTTTACCTTTTTTGACTTCAACTACGTGAAGGATTTCTAACTTGTCTTTAAGAATGATGCGTGACGGGGTAGTCACATTTGAAACCACTTTTATTCCCGTTGATATAGGTCTCACAGAGGCATTGACGCAACTGTCAGACTTGGACTCATAGGTATCTATACCACAAAGTGTCTGCTCGACGGCTTCACCAACTCTTACTGCTTTCGTCGAAGGAGTAAGTTCTCCTTTACAACCTCCAAAAACAAGACTTGAAAGAACCATGAGCACCGTAGTGCTTTTTTTAACAAACGCTGCCATTTTAAAACCTCTTTCTTTTTTAAGTATACACAACCGACAAGTGCTAACTATACATCAAAAAATAAATTACGTCAATAGCGGGCAAAAATCAAAAATTACACTCGAGAGCAAGACCTCTAAACAATCTGAGGTCTTGCCTCCAAGTCTTCACAGTCTTCTTTTACTTCTCCTTACTGCGTTCTATCCCGAGCTCTCGCAGCGTCTTCTGGTTTGCAGGAGATGGCGCTTGCATGAGCAGATCTTTCCCCTCACCTGTCTTTGGGAATGCCATTACTTCACGAATGTTCGGCTCGTTAAGTAAAAGCATAAGGAGACGATCGAGTCCCCATGCGATACCACCGTGTGGTGGAGTACCTGAGGCGAGAGCTTCTATCATATGCCCGAAGTTAGCCTTGATACGTGCTTCATCATACCCCATGATTTCTAGTGCGCACTTGAGATCATCTCCTTTATGTAATCTGATACCTCCTCCTCCTATCTCATATCCGTTCATAGCGATATCATACTGTGTCGAAAGAATATTTCCAATATTTTTCTTATCCAAAAAATCTTGCTTGTATCCATCTTGTACTCCCGTGAATGGGTTATGTGTAAAAGTCCACTCTCCTGTGCCGTCCACATTATCCTCCCCTGTCTTTTCAAAAGCCGGGAAATCTACCACCCAACAAAAGGCAAGTAGATTCGAATCATTTTTATCCTCTCTGATATCAGGCTTATCGGAATTATATTTTTCTATTACTTCTTTGTACGTAAATACAGGGAAAGGAATCTGTTGAATCTTCTTCTCTGGAAAAAGATTCGTGACGATCTTAATAAGTAGTTCCTCATTAATTTTCATCACATCCTCTTTTGTGACGAAACTCATCTCGATATCAAGTTGGGTGAACTCAGGCTGACGATCACCACGAGTGTCCTCATCACGCATACAGCGCGCAATCTGAAAATATTTTTCGAACCCTCCTGCCATCAAGAGCTGCTTGTACTGTTGTGGTGACTGAGGAAGCGCATAGAATGTACCAGTGTGCAGTCGCGATGGCACAAGGTATGATCGTGACCCTTCTGGCGTTGGATTGGTAAGAAGCGGTGTTTCGATTTCTAGAAATCCGAGAGTGTCGAAATAGTCACGGATATATTTAATTACCTTATGACGCATTGTAATAGTATGTTGAAGACGTGCCCGACGAAGATCAAGATACTTTTTCTCTAGTCGTACCTCTTCTCCTATTTCGTAGCCTGATGTTGAAATATCAAATGAAGGTGTAGTCGCTTCATTAAGCACCGTGATAGCAAGCACTTCAAGCTCCACATCACCATTGACCACCCCTACCTTCACATTTCTTTCTGGACGCTTATTTACAAGACCTCTCACTTCTACCACCCATTCTGTACGGAGTTTTTGCGCTATATCAAGTGCTTCAGTATGGTTTGGTAGTACAACTGCTTGCACCTTACCTGTGACATCACGAAGATCAAGAAATACCATTTTCCCTTGGTCGCGCCTCACATCCACCCACGCCTTCAGTGTGACTTCTTGCCCAACAAATGTTGAAATATCTTTAATATAGGTACGCATAGTCTTTATATACTAACAGATTTTAGAAATAATAGGAAAATCACTATATTAGGTAATTTCTTTTATTAATTTATTTACTAAACTAGTAATAACTTCTCTTGTTTCTCTAGTACTTTTTAGATCTTTACCTTTTGGATCTTCTATATCCCAATATCGAACTTTTTTACTTTCCAATAAGTAATCTTGAAGTGTTTCTTTTTCTGCCATAACAATAATGATATCAGTATCATCAACATCATTTTCAGTAATCTGTTTTCTTGTAGCATTAGTTACGTCTAACCCTATTTCTTTTAAAGCTTCAATAACTTTTTCTGCACCTTCCCGAGATCCTAATATTTCATCTTCAACACTTTTGCCTTCTTTATCTACAACTTTAGTTCCTACAGATTTAGAAGAAAATCCTTTAGGATTATTTTTGTTAAAAATTGCTTCCGCCATCTGACTTCTACCAACATTACCTCTGCACACAAAGAGTACTTTCATATTTTTAATCAGCTATTTTATAATCCAATCTGTTCTCTTACAACTTTCATAGTTTCCTGTGCTTTCTTTCGTGCAACTGCACCACCTTCCTCGAGAATATTTTTTATTTTTTCAGGATTTAAGATGAGGTCGTTGTAGACTTCTACTTTTCCTTCACGCCACATCATGCTCGTTGCCAATAGATCATCTTTTGCAGCTTTGTAGCCATAGCCACCATTTTCAAACTTCGCTCGAAGTGCTTTATTTTCTTCTTGAGTTAAAAAATGTTTATGAATATTGTAAATGTTATTCTCATCTGGATTCTTCTTCTCGTCCGGTGTCGCACTATCTGTCACGATACCCATCACGGATTTCTTCACTTCTTCATCAGTTCCAAAAAGTGGGATGACATTTCCTTTACTCTTACTCATTTTAGCACCATCTGTCCCTGGAATAGTAGCCACCCCATCCATGATATATGCGTTCGGTAGTTTGAACTGCTCAACTCCCCATGCGCGATTATAAAACCCTGCGATATCTCGAGCATATTCTACATGTTGCTTCTGATCAGACCCAACTGGCACAACATCCGCATTGTACATTAAGATATCTGCTGCCATAAGGACTGGGTAATTAAAGAGGCCAAGATTCACTTCTTTGTCTTTTGCTTCATGATCCTTAAACGCGTGAGCACGCATAAGGTATGGCATAGTTACAACATTAGAAAAGATACAACTAAGTTCTGTATGAGCTGGCACGTCTGATTGCTTGAAAAGTGTGACCTTAGAAAGATCGAGTCCGCATGCGATGTATGTTGCTACAATTTCATGTGTTGATGTTCTGAGAGCTTCACCGTCTTTCACTGTTGTAAGAGCATGATAATCAGCAACAAAAATATATGCTTCGTACTCACCACTATTTCCCAGGTCAATATTCTGCTTCATCGCACCAAAATAATTCCCGAAGTGAAGCTTCCCTGTTGCTTGAATACCTGAAACGAGTATTTTCTTTGACATGTCTTATATTGTAACAAATATAATGTAAAAATACATTATACACATAGAAAAGTATATACCAAAAAAAAGGCGCTCAGTGCGCCTTTTTAGGTTCCTTTCATGCATTCCTTGGCTTTGATTTTTTAAAAATAGTAAGCGCTTGCTTGGTAAGTTTTAATTTCTTTGCAAGCTCATGCTGCATAAAAACAGGTACACCGCCTTTTTTGTACAGTTTTACTTGTTCACGTAAACTATGTAACGACTCTTCTACAAGAGTATATAAAGCATTGTGAACAAAAACACCTTGCGAAGACATCATCATATATTCTAAGGGGACTATCTCTTCCTCAAGCATATCTTCGTACTGGTGGAGTGCACATATTACTTCAATAATTTTCTGTTCAAAAAAATCTTGAAATGGAAGCCATTGTGTGGTACCTGGCAATGTGAGTAAATAACTCCACATCTCTCTCATTTGATTGGCGGTTGGAAGAGTAAGTGGTGGTTCATAATATGTTGAACCGTACATATACGCACACTCAAAAATATTTTCATCTTTACCTCCTTTATTGATGACATAAATTTCTTCTGGGTTAATTATGTGAACCTTGCCAGAAGTTTGACGCAATCGAAATGCACGAGTGGAAAGATACTTATTAATGTCTTCAGGTGAACGATGCGCAAGAAGTACTGCTTGCTCTCTTAGATCAGAGTATCTCTGTCTCTGATAGGTAAAGGAGAGGGCTTCATATGCCGCGTCAGTTATAGCTGCGACAAATTGATCGAGATTCTTTTTTAGACTTGCCATAAAAACTCCTCTTTTTTAGTTTATAAGAACAACGAAGATATTATTCTAAAGGAGATTGCCGCAAAATGCAAATATAAACTAATTAACCCTCTATCGATTATTTTTTATACTGGCAAATCCTTGAAGGATTTCTGTTGGTATCGCCCAGATAGTATTGTTACTTGACTTCTCAATTGTTTGTAATGTTCGCATTGCAAGACCTCCATTTGTATCCGCAAGTAACTTAGCGGCTTCAGCAAGCTTCTTGGATGCCTCAAGTTCTCCTTCTGCTCGAATGATAATAGCGCGCCGTTCACGCTCACTCTCAGCTTGCTTGGCCATGATACGCTTCATATCATCTGGTAATTCGATATCTTGAAGCTTAATTGCTGTGATATTAATTCCCCAACTCTCAGTTGTCTTATCAACAATAATTTTTATACGATCTGCAATAACTTCTCGTTCAGATAGTACATGATCAAGTTCAAATCCTCCAACCACATCACAGAGTGCCACTTGAGAAAAATCAGCTACTGCAACTGGATAATTTTGAATATTAAGAACAGCTTTTTCTGCATTTTCTATTTGGTAATATACAACCGCATTAATATTAAGTGGTACGTTATCTTTTGTAATAACTTCTTGTTGTGGAATATCAACCGTTGCGATACGCATATCAACTACGGTCATCCTTTGAATACCAATAAAAATCCACGTAAGCCCAGGACCTCTCATTCCGCTAAACTTACCAAGCGTAAGAATAATCGCCTGCTCGTACTGATTGATAACTCGTAGACCCGATAGAACAAAAAAGAATACAATTGTTACAATTATTATCATATATACAAGTATATCATAGACAGACTTTAGGTATAGACTTTAGACGTTAGCTTTTGGACTGTAGACTAAAAAAAGGAAAAAAACGAAAGAGGAGGACCTTCGGTCCCCCTCTTTCGTATTTAGCTACAGTCTACGGTCTACAGTCTGTATCCTACAACCCTTCTTCCTTTAATCCTTCAATAAATAGAGAAGCCTTCTTCGAAAGTTTCTTTGGCATAAGAATATGTAACTTAATAAGCACATCTCCTCGTCTATTCTTCTCGTGAACATGTGGCACACCACGTCCCTTCACACGTAATATTTCGCCCGTAGAGGCCCCTTGAGATACTTCAATATCAATTGATCCATCAAGTCCATCAATCATATGTTTAGCCCCAAGAAGTGCGTCTGTTAACTTGATATCATGAGTAGTAACAAGATCATTTCCTTCTCGCTTCCAAGTCTTGTGAGGAGTAACATTGATCTTTACATAAAGATCTCCTGTTGTGCCACCTGAGATTGCCTCCCCCATACCTGTCATACGGATCATTTCACCATTTGAAATTCCAGCTGGAATAAGGATATTAACTTCTTCACGAGAATTAACCACACCATGACCCTTACAATCATGACATTTTTCTTCTGGAATCTTACCTGTCCCCTGACATACTTCACATGTCTTCACTGTTTGGAAATTACCCATGAAAGTTTTCTTGACATCATGAACCTTTCCTTGACCATTACATGTTGTGCATGTCTTTAGTTTTGTACCAACTTTTGCACCCGTTCCCGTACATGTCTTACACGTATTTACTTTTGAAAGAAGAACGTTTCGCTCTGTTCCAAAAATAGCTTCAGTAAAAGGTACGTCTATCTCAAGAGAAATATCTCTTCCCCGTTTCTGGCGTGAAGAAGCTCCAAATCCTCCTCCGAACATATCCCCGAAGATATCTCCAAGGTCACCAAAGTCAAACTGCATATCTCCAAAGTCAGCAGCGTTAAATCCTCCACCAAATCCTCCACTTTGTGGACCCGCGCCGTTAAAAGTTTGTCCGTAGGTATCGTACTCTTTTCGCTTCTTCTCATCAGAGAGTGTCTGGTACGCCTCATTAATTTCTTTGAACTTCGCTTCATCACCATCTTTTTTATCAGGATGGTACTTTGCAGCAAGCTTATAAAAAGCTTTTTTAATATCGTCTTTTGACGCACCTTTATCTATCCCTAGTAATTTGTAAAAGTCTTTAGTTGCCATAGTTTTAGTATATCTAGTTATACCATAGAAAGTTGAGTGCGTGCAAGTATTCTTTTGACTTATTTACTTTTTTGTGTCATAATGAAAAAAGTTGAACTTTAGGAGAACGTGATGAGTACTATTTCGTTATTTGCGGTAGATGAACCCCAAACAACATGTAGAGAAGATGCTTTCCTTGTAGAGAGATTTGATGACGGTTCTGTATGGAGACTTACTGTAGCTTCTGTGATACCTCCAGAAAATGCTCGTATAAACTACAAACAGTTTCGTTCCAATATTTTTTCACAAGAAGGAGATCCTCGTAAATATTTTTTGAAACAGAAAGATTATATTAAGTTTGGACTACAAACTCAAGAACCTAGACGTGTACTGATGGTAATTTTTGAATTTGATAAAAATAGAAAATTAGTTGTCAAAGTTGCTACTGGGAATGTCACGATTGAAGCATTCACCTATGAAAATTTTGCTTCTCGACCAGATTTTGAAAATATTAAGTCTGATATCGAAGAGTTCTTGTCTTTACCTCAACATTACCACATCAACTGGAAATATACATCTGAGCAAGGAGAACAACACTGGAAAACAGAAGTAACATCTGCTAGACGCCTTATCTCTGCAACACTAGACATGTTTAGTCGTGCAGTCTCTCAATACGCACACGATAATGGAATACTAACACTCAAACGTACCCGATGGGCTGGTTTAAGAATAGAGCTCCATAACGAAGCAAAGTTCAGAGCTCCTTTACGAAAAGCTACTAGCTTCGTGAATATTCTTAATATTACTGCTTTCATCGAAGGGAAACCTTTCCCTTACCCTTACGAACGATTACAAGATATATTTGAAGACACGCTCTTGTCTAAAATATAAAAACAGCCCGTCTTAGAACGTGCTGTTTTCTTTTGCCTAATTTACTTTTTATGTTAATTCTTGTCTTCTTTTTTTTCTTCTGTGACTTCTGGCTCTGGTGTTGACGTATCAGTTGAAGTTTCTGCAGTAGTGTTGTCGTTTACAGTCTTCATTGCCTCTCCAATTTTCATCATCGTATCAGAGAGTTTTGATGAAGCAGTTTTGATAGCCTCCTCATCGTCACCTGTACGAGCCTTCTTCACTTCTTCAATAACATCATTCACCTCTTTTTTAATTTCATCTCCAATCTTATCTCCTGCGTCCTTGATAGCTTTTTCAGCCGTGTGAATCATCTGATCTGCAAGATTCTTAGTTTCGATAAGTCCCATTTTCTTCTTATCTTCATCAGCATGAGCTTCTGCATCTTCTTGCATGCGTTTAATATCTTCATCAGTGAGTCCGCTCGATGCTTCGATACGAATGGATTGCTCCTTGCCTGAAGTCTTATCCTTAGCTTTCACTTGTAAGATACCATTAGCATCCACATCAAAAGTAACTTCAACCTGTGGTACACCCCGCGGTGCTGGTGGAATACCGTCAAGAATAAATCTGCCGAGCGACTTATTATCACTTGCAAGAGGTCTCTCACCTTGAGTGATATGGATTTCAACAGAAGTCTGTGAATCTGCTGCAGTAGAGAAAATTTGAGCTGCTTTAGTTGGAATAGTGCTATTTTTCTTAACAAGTGCTGTAGCTACACCTCCCATAGTTTCGATAGAAAGAGAAAGTGGAATAACATCCAAAAGAGTTATTTCTTTTCCTATATCTCCTTGGAACACTCCAGCTTGCACCGCAGCACCAAGAGCCACCACTTCATCAGGATTAATTGATCGATTAGGTTCTTTACCAAAGAGTGCCTTCACAGCTTCTACTATCATCGGCATACGTGTCTGACCTCCAACCATAATGATTTCGTTAATTTCTTCTTTTTTAAATGGAGATGCGGCAATAGCACGTTTTGTGATCTCTATAGAGCGTTCGATAAACTCCTTTGAAATTTCTTCAAGCTTCGCGCGTGTTACCTTCACAACCAAATGCTTTGGTCCGTCAGCACCTGAAGTAATGAAAGGAAGGTTAATTTCTGTCTCCATTTGAGTAGAAAGCTC
>JAYUCW010000091.1:0-8588 GCA_043740125.1 Minisyncoccota bacterium | reverse complement strand
AAATAACTAAAACTAGTTATTGTTATTTCCTTTTCTCATTTTCCCCGCAATACATTTACCATCTCCACAAACACAGGTTGTGATAGCAAGTAAGAGACCTCCAATGATAGCAATATTTTTAAGAGCCATCACGAGGTTCATTCCTTGACCGATGTTACCGTGTACCATAATAGTAACAAGTGCAGTGAATCCAATCAAAATCCAACCAGTGATACAAGTTCTATACCCCCATGCGAATGCAAGAGCTACAGGAATTTCAACTGCGATAACAATAAGTGTTACAAGTGGTGCAAGTGGAACACCAAGAGAAGCGATAGATGCAGATGTGTCAGAAAAATGCATTAATTTTTGAATTCCTGCGATAACAAACAGCAGAGCGATAAGTGAACGAGAGATGAGTGTGTAATTTATTTTCATACTAATTATCTAAAAGAGTTATAAGACCCTTTCGGGTTACTTAGAGTGTACCATTTTAGCCTATGTTTAGTTCGAAAAGACTGTGGACGTTACTCGATAGGTGCGCCTCTATGCTCCGAGGTCTTGCCTTGTGGTTGTTTAGCTTTGGTTAAAAAATCGAGAACCTTACGGTTCTCGATTTTTTAACCAAATATATTTTACGTACAGGTTTAAGATATTATTCCTCTTTTCCTAAAAACTCACCCACCACTTCTTTACTGATAGCTATTACCATATCATCAAGTTCTGGATGTTTTTCAGAAAGTAAGTTCATTGTTTCTTCTAATCTTCCGCCTTCAAGTAATTCGTTCATCTCTTGTGCTTCCTCTTCGCTTAAAAGTGACGCAATAGCGAGATTAGTGCGAATGAGAATGTTGTTGCTCAAAGTTGTAACAATTTCTTCTTTCGCTTCATCAGGAAAATCAGCAATTTGTAGCATGTCTTCAAGTCCTTGGATAAAAGTTGTGTAGTTCATAAAATTTTATTTCTTTAACTTAGTTATATACTTTGCAAAATCAATACCATTGTGGTCAATAATTTGACCAGGGTGAATAGATGCAAGCTTATCAATATTTCCAGGAGGATTAGTGATATCATCTAATATTTGTCGTATCAATCTTTCTTTTCCTCCCTGAGACAATTCTTCAAATCCTACAGGTTTTAATAATTCGAGATCTCTACGAAGAAGTGACCATCTCGTATCTCCCTTTTTTACTTGATGTTCAAGGTCAGGGTTATGAGTACTTTCTAAAGGAGATGTACTCATGGTTTCTGAAGTTGAAGGTACTTCATTTGTAGCAATAGAAGAAGTAGGGTTTGGGGATGAAGTTGTGGGTGATGGAGCAGAGGATTGTGTTAGAGTTTCGCTGGTGAATAATTTACTCCAGGATTCTTTAACACTCTCTATGTTAGCTGTATTTTTAATACTTGTTGCAACCTCACGTACTATATCTGATGAAGCGATCAACTCAAAAGCTTTTCCGATCATTTCTCCGCTAAAGAGCGCAAAGCCGACTGCTCCAGTTTCCATCCCTATCATACTAAGAGTATTTTTCTTTTTTCCGTTCTTCTCCCATTCTTTATATTTAGCATCAAGCTGCTTACGCACAAGTGTGTACATTCCAGCCGCAGAGATAATTCGCATACCAAGTCCGACCCCCGCCATACTTGCAAGAACTATAGGAGTAGCATACGCAGCCATGGCACCAGCTGAGACTAGTCCCGCTGCAGCAAAAAGCCTAACAGCTTTATTGTTAACCTGAGTGTTCAAGTATTCTGAACCACGTGTCAATAACGAAACGAGCTTCTTACCATGAGGTCCAACTTTTTCTAATGTAGATTCAAGTTTATTTTTTGTGGTGGTAGCAACGCTTCCAAGCCTCCCCTTCCAGTTACTGAGTCGTTCCTGAAGACTCCTATTTCTTGCTTGTTCTCGCTTTTCTAGCTCTTCATTAAGTCCATCATCAAACAAATCACCTAATGGATCGTTAGTTTGTAGTTCTTCTTGGGTAAGGGATTTTAAGGGTGACTGCTTTTTGGTTTTAAGGTTCCTAATATTATTTTTAAGTACATAATTACTAACGATATCATCAATTTGCTTCTGTGATAAGCCGGATGTATTAGTTTTAAGCAAGGCATCAAGTTGTTCCTTGGAAAGGTTTTGGGCTTCTTTCATTGAATAACCAAGAGAAAGAGTTTGTGGTATAGCATTAGTAGGATTTTTTGATCCTGCTGCTTCTCCTTTTTTGTTATCTTGGACAGGTCTAGCAGTTACATCAGTTATTCCTTGTTGATTTTGTGCGAGCTTATAAGGATATTTTGTTTCAGTGGTTATTCCTGATAATGCTGGAATTACTTGTGTAGATACTCTAGACACTTGATCTAGTGTCGGTGCAGTTTGTTCTTTTTCTTGATCAATAGCAGTCGGATTATTTTTTCTATGTGAAAAAACTCCAAGTAATCTTGCGGTAAATCTTTTAACAAATGATGGATTATTTTCCCTAAAAATCTTCTTTCTTTCCCGTTGGTATTTTTCAGCTTGGTCTTTTTCAACTTGCCTTTTAGTTTCAAGTAAAACTTTTGTTTCAGCAAGGTATTGTTCCGCTGTAATAAGTCCAGCAATGTGTCTGGCCCTTAGACTATTTTCTAGTTCTGCGAAAGTTTCCTCTGCAGGCCTAATGAAACCACTTCTCATTAGTTCTTTAGGTGGAGTAGAATTCCCTTGAGGAGTAGGTACTTGCTGATAGATCGAAGGCTGTGTATTTGTAGTACTATCCGCTGTTGGTGTAGTGGACATTTCTGAACCTAGGGTATCTTCTGGTAAAGGTAGTCCAGATTGGTCAGGTGTTATATATTCCTCTCGGTTGATTTTCCCCCCTCGTGATGACCATACAGCAGGTGCCTCTCCTCCTTTTCGTACGTTGAATTTATTATGAAGAGATTCGTCTGTGGGAGTATTTTTTGGTGCGAAAGGTTGTTGAAGTTCAGTCTTTTCTTTCTGAGTAGACAGGACTTTAAGAATAAGTAGTTCTAATTGGTCTTTAAAGTCAGGTAAATCAGGAATCTCAAAAATAAATTTGTTTACTGATGGTGAATCAGTTTTTAAGTGGTCAACTATCTTTCTCCGAATTTCTTCACCTGAGAATGTTTTAGCATCTTCAAGTATTGAGCTATCTTCACTGTTAACAAGTATCTTTGAATATGGTAAAAGTGTACATAAGAATGCCTCAAGATTCTGCTCCCGCTCTTTTCTTGAGAGTCCATCTAAGTCTGTGGTGTCAGCAAAATTTTTTTGAGCTTCTACTATTTTTTTGAGCTCAGGGCTCCCTTTTGCTGGAAGCGTTTGGAGCATTTCCTGGCCAGAAACCGTGCCTTCAAAGTCAGGAGTCCTTAGAGAAACGTTTAAACGTTTTCCCCGTCTTACTTTAGCTAACTCATTCTCAAACTTTATTATAGTTGGCAATCCCTGATCAAGCGCATTTGGCCTTGGTTGATTATTGTTGGGTGTTAAGTTGGGTATTAAGCCTGGTTGTTTCATATACTTTTAGTATATATCACATTACTAGAGAATTGATGAAAGTAGTGCACAGTATATGCCGGCAGTTTCGGCACGAAGCACAGTTTTGCCTAATGAAACAGCTGCAACATGTTTATCTTTGATAACTTCTTCTTCATCTTCTGACCACCCACCCTCTGGTCCAACAAAAAAAGCAAGAGGTGAAGTAGTTGTGCTTTCTTGTGATGAGATTCTTGTAGTTAAAACTTCACGTAAAGGCTTTCCAAAAAGCGTTGTAATATAAGTGTTTTCTGGTGATATGTTATTTGATACAAGAAATGAGAATGAATTAGAAAATGTAAGTTGGTTATGGAGCACAGGAAGATCATTCCTACCACATTGTTCGGAGGCTTCTTTAATGATAGTCTTGAGGCGCTCAATGTTGAGGTTTTTCTTCTCAGTATGTTCGGTAATGAGCGGCACAATATCTGTTACGCCAGATTCAGTTGCTTTTTCTACAACCAGTTCAAAAAGATCTTTTTTGATAACGGATAAGAAAAGGAAACTTTTATGAGAAGATCTAGCGACGATATTTTTTTCTGAAAGTGAGAGTGTACATAAAGAAGGTGTGGAAGCTATAAGGGTGTACGTGTAGTCATACCCATCCCCATTAAAGAGGATAACAAAATCACCTTGCTTATATCTAAATACTTTTAACCACTGTTTAATTATCGAACTACCTTCTATTACAACTTCTTCACCAAGGGGTTGTGATACATAAAAGCGATGTAATCGCATATAGTAGCTAGCCTACGTTATGTACAAAGACATTGCAATATAAAGAAAAAGACAACTTTCACAAGGTATTATGTTTTATTAAAAGACATAAAAATAATTTGTAAAACATAAAAGACAAGTTATCCACAGGTACCCACTTGCATGTAAAAGACATTGTAGTATTATTAAGGACAGGGTAGAGAACGTGACCAAAAACGCTCACCCGTGCGTTAATCGGGATATCAAGTTTGCGCACTCTCTCTACCACAAAGTTCTTTCCAATCGCAGGTCCATGTATAACTATTATGACCTGCACAAAATAACAAATCTCCAATAGATTTGCATGAAGTTTGTTTCTCTTTTAATTAGCAAAGTATCTTGTCTTTGTTAATCTAAGATCTTTTTATCAAATAATTCTTTTGAGTTGTGAAACTTATGTAGATTATTTTTCTCTCTAAAGCCCCTTGCATCCTCGGTACGAAATGTATTTCGCACCTAGAATGCAAGGGGCTTTTTTTATGCTTTTGTATCTATAAAGGACAAACAAGTCCTATTTGAGTACTATTTTCATAAAAAAAGGCGGTCGCTTTATGCGACCGCCTCAAGAACACTTACATCTTCCGATGAAAGGTCCGAATCAAGATACCTAGGCCTACAATGAACAGGCCAACGAACAGAAGGGCTACACTTTTGGCAGAGTCAAGCTCTATCCCCTCAAGGTTACTTTTTTCCATAAAGAAAAAAGAGTAAACAACAAGTGTCGCAAAAGCCAACAACAAAAGAGTTATAGCAAGTCCATAGTCTCCATGAAGTTGTTGATTTACTTTATCAACCATTGTGCCAACTGCTTTCCCTATCCCCTTTCCAATGCCTCCCCACCATCCGGCAATTGTAATAATCGCGCAAAGAGCAGAAACAGCCGAGACAATAATGGGAAGTGATCCCCATGCGTGTCCGTAGGAAAGAATGCAAGATGCAATTGATACCCCCAACCATACTCCATTACGATGATCAGAAATAAAATCTCCGAGATTGCTCCACTTGTTATAGTGGTTGATGAAGAACAGTGGAGAGGTCACAAGTGACACTAGTCCAAAGTGGAACAGTTCCCAGCTTGTATATGCATATGCACACAAAAACAAAAGAATAGTTATCACCACATGAGCGCCGCCCAACCAGAGGTTTGGTTTCTGGTCGAATGAAGCTCTAGCTTTTTGGAACCCTTGATCTGTGGCGTCACACACATTATCCCAGACTTTCGCTATTTTTGGACCAAGCTTTGCTTTTGCTTGTGTTGCCTGAATCTTTATCCAACTCCATGAGTTATTTATAACCCTGACAACTGCCATCCAGAAGCTACGTGGCAAGAATGTAAGAAGAAAAGCTACAAAGCAGGCCAATGCTAGCCATGGAACCCACGGAATGCTCAATTTTCGAAGATAACATCCACTCCAGAATCCCAAAATGAATAGGAGCGGAAGTGTTAAGAATTTTTGCAAACGATTCAAATGCATAAAGCCTCCTTTAAAGTGAATTGTGAATGCACAAGGCAAAGTTTTTCAAAAATGAAACGACTTTGCCAATAAATTTATTATATCACTAAAAAGTGTTTTTGTCAAATAAAATTCTTATCAATAACCTTATGATATAAAGACTTTTAGAAATATATGTATGAACTAGTTCCCCATCAGTAATGTAAAAGTAGTGAGCGTGCAATTCGCTTGCTCCAAGCCTCGTGCAGTTTCTACAAGATAATAACAAACATTAGGCCCGGTTACTTTTAGCATACCGTGTACCCACTCCATAATGTAGTTAATGTTATCTGCCGAAATAAGAAAACCTGTATCAGTGACGCTAAATGTTGGAGGAGTGATTATTTCCATAAAAGTAGATGATACCTTTGTACTACCATATTATTTATGATAGTGTCAAATGTATACGAGTAACTCTCTATCTTTTAATATGATATAGTTGCAAGTAATCCCGTACTGACTGACATGATTGAAAAACTACATATTTGTTGCTGAATTTTGTTCCAGTTTAATTTATTTATTGAATTAATTTATAGTCTTTAGGTTGCTCGTTTGTAGTATTTTGTGCCATATGCTACGAGCTACAGTCTAAAAGCTACAGTCTATTTATGTTAATCCCTACTGTTATCGAAAAAAGCCAATTCGGCGAACGTGCGTACGATATTTATTCTCGCCTTCTTAAAGAGCGTATTATTTTCCTTCATGATGAAGTTAATCAGCATACGGCATCCCTTGTCGTTGCGCAATTACTTTTTCTTGAAAGTGAAGATCCAAAAAAAGATATCACTCTCTATATCAACTCCCCTGGTGGAAGTATCCAAGCAGGTATGGCGATTATCGACACGATGCATCACATCAAGCCGGATGTCTCTACAATATGTACTGGAATGGCAGCATCCATGGGAGCAATGATTCTTTCTCAAGGAAAAAAAGGCAAGCGATACGTCCTTCCAAATTCAGAAGTCATGATCCATCAGCCGCTCACTGGTGTCGAGGGTCAGGCATCTGATATTGAGATCACTGCAAAGCATATCATCAGACTAAAAGATAAACTTTATGAGATGCTTGTAGAAGCAACAGGTAAAACAAAAGCCCAGATCGAAAAAGATTCTGACCGTGATTACTGGATGTCTTCCGACGAAGCAAAAAAATACGGTATCGTCGACCAGGTCCTTAAACCAAAGGCAACAAAATAACATGCACATCACAGTACTTCTTATCGAAGGCGCTGTTACATTTATCGTAGGAGGCGCAATTGGATATGTGATCCGGCACTATGTGGCGGTTTCGCGTCGTGGATCAATAGAATCAGACATAGAAGAAAAGCTTTTACAAGCCAAGCGTGACGCGCGTGTTATTGAGGATGAGGCACTTACTCGTGCAAGTGAACTACGTGAAGAGATGAAGCGAAGTGAAGAGCGAATAGTTAAACAAGAAGAACGTCTTGATAAGAGAGAACAAGAATTTCTTGTAAAAGAAAATGACGTACATAAAGAGCTCTCATCTCTTCGTGAAAAAAGCAAAGAGTTACATCTGCTTAAAGAAAAAGTAGAAGAGAAAGAAAAAGAAGCTGTCAAAGAATTAGAAAACATAGCTAGCCTATCTCAAACTGAGGCGCAAGCGATTTTGCTCCGCAAAATCGCTTGCGAAGCAGAAGAAGATCTCACTTCACGCGTGCTCAAGCTCGCTCGTGACGGTGAAGCACGCTTAGAAGAGAAAGCAAAAGAAATTCTCGTCAGTAGTATCTACCGTATTGCAAATGGTCCTATTACACAATTTATGTCTCAGACGGTGATTATTGAAGACGAAGAAATTAAAGGTAAAGTGATAGGTAAAGAAGGACGTAATATCAAGACTTTTGAACGCATGGCAGGTGTTGAGCTTTTGATGGATGATGTTCCACATGGAATAGTCGTATCATGCTTTGACCCAGTGAGAAGAGCTATTGCAGTTAACGCACTTGAAATGTTAATCAAGGATGGTCGCATCCAGCCGGCGAAGATCGAAGAATGTTTAGAAAAAGCAAAAAAAGATATTGGTATTTTTCTGAGGAAGAAAGGTGAAGAGGCGGTGCTTGTCTGTGGACTCCTTTCTATTCCAGAAGAAATGATTCCAATTATTGGGCGACTATATTTCCGTACAAGTTATGGACAAAATGTGCTGGATCATTCTATTGAGATGGCACATATCGCAGGAGTGCTGGCGATAGAACTTGGTGCGGACGTGTATGTGGCAAAAGCTGGTGCCCTTTTACATGATATAGGGAAAGCAGTGGATCATGACATACAAGGAACGCATGTGGAGATCGGGAGGAAAATTCTGATGAAGTACGGAGTAGATGAGCGAGTGATACTTGCGATGCAAGCGCACCATGAGGAATATCCATATGAAACAGTTGAAAGTGTGCTCGTACAAGTGGCAGATGCAATAAGCGGTGGAAGGCCCGGAGCGCGTCGTGATACAGTAGATCGCTACATTAAGCGTCTCGAAGACCTAGAGGCCCTTGCGATGTCATTTTCTGGCATTGAGAGGGTGTACGCACTTCAAGCAGGACGTGAAATACGTGTGTTTGTCTCCCCAACACTAGTGAGTGATCTAGAAGCGCGAGACTTGGCCCGAAACATCGCACTTCGCGTGGAACAAGAGCTCAGATTCCCTGGGGAAATTAAGATACACGTTATACGTGAATCTCGTTCCATCGAATTCGCCCGTTAAAAAAGCGGCTCCTTTGATATGTACCCCGTAAAGTAGACACGACCAGCTATTTACTTAAAAGATGATTCCTGTATTCCACAGGGGTCATCTTTTTTAAATTCCACTGTTGTCTT
>JAYUCW010000090.1:0-3537 GCA_043740125.1 Minisyncoccota bacterium | reverse complement strand
CTTACTTTAAAAGTAGACTCTTGTAAGCTGTTTATTGTCTTTACTAACTCTTGAGCAAAGGAATCCATATCCTTTTTAGTTACAAAAGACTTGAAGTCAACGGAAGCGAGGAGTTTTACGAACTTTGTGAGTTTTTCTTCATTCATTTTACTACTTTTTTCTTAGATGCAATATTCTCATCTTTAAGTACACTTGCCACTTGTTCAAGTTTAGTCTTTGACATATTTTCATTCATACCGCTGTACCCCAACATCTTTCTTATCTTTAGTTCGTTATCTAAGTTTGAAGTATCTTCTAAGAAATTAGCAATGGTATTCTTTTGTACAGAAGTAAGACTTTTGGCCATCTTTGTCATTTCTTTTGAAGGTGTGACATTTACTTTTTGAGCTTTCAAAGTATCTTTACTTAACTCAGAAGGAGTCAAAGCCTTCTTTATTTCCCCAAAATCAATCATTCCTCTTATCCCTTTACCTTTTACAGAAGAAGGTGTAGTGTTAGTTTGTATGCTATTATTTTTTGGAATACTTGTTGCATTCTTATTAGTCAATAAGTCAATAGAAGGCTGAATACCATTAAGGTTATTGAGTATTTCTTCTTCTGTTTTACCCTCCATTGCTTTTTGGAGTTTTTCTAGGTTTCCTTTTAATGCTGATTCTAAATCTAGTGCATTCATTACTTTAAAACCTTGTCCTCTAGGTATAAGCGATTCAACTATTCCTTTTGCTGTACCAAGACTAAGTAAGTTTATCGCTTTACCAAGAGCTACCCCAACTTTAGCACCAAGACTTCTTTCTTGAATTTTTTGTTTTAGTTGATTAACTTTTTCACCAACTCCTTGTACTAAGTCTTTTGTCTTTATAAGATTAGTGATTTGTTCATCGGCATTTTTAAATAACGGGTTATCAAACATTTCTCTAGCTGTTGCTTTAAGGCCTGTTCTTGTATTCTCGGCTGCTTGTTTAGTAAGTCCAGAAGCGGCTTGCCCGTTAGCGTTAAAGGCGTTTAATTCAGTTCCGTGTACTCTAGCTAAATCATTAACTTCTTTAGCTGTAAGTCCCTCTGTCTTTGCTTTCTCTTCTAGTTGTGCTATTTTTTCTATTCCAACTTGGTCATTTATTGCCTTGTAGTGGTCATTAAGTTGTGACAAAGAATCCTGTACATAATTATGCTGTATCTCTGCTTCTCCTACTTTATGAGTGACATTAAGAGCATCTAATGGTTTACGTTCAGTATTAGTAAGCAAATGACTATCAAGGGTTGTTTTAGTATCATTTATCTTGTTATTTAGTACAGAAGCTAAATCTTCATATGTTTTTACCCCTGATACATCTACGTTTGCTAATGCTTTTTTTGCCGTTGCTATATCTGCTTTCTTGCCTTGAGTAATAGTTCCTGCTAGAGTGTCAAGGTTGTCACTTGTTACAGCTGAATTGCCAGTTATTTTATTTTTAAGTGTATTAGCCCCGGAGATAGTTGAACTCACTCCTTTGAGAACTACAGGCACTCCACCACCAGCATAAAATGCTTTATCTAGGTTTTCTGTTACTTGTTTTCCTTCTTGAAGATTATTTGATGCTTGAAATCCAGTACCAATTACACCACCTGTTAGATATTTACCAAGAAGTCCAGCCCCTTGTTTAATAATTGTGTCGTGAATAGTTTTATTGATTAAACCATTTTGCAAAGCTTCTCCTGTTGCAAATTTTAGTGATTCGGCAGTTAGAGCTCGCCCTGCTCCACCTGTTGCTGCTATTAGGATTGTGTTAAGTGTATTCCCTGCTAACTTCATACCATTAAAAGCACCTGTAGTGTACCCCATTTTATCTGTTGCTAAGTTGCCTAGTTCTTGCCCGACACCAAGAGCTCCTTTGCTGCCAACTGTGCTTTGTACTAATTTACCAACGGTATCTGTATTTTCATTTCCTTTACCTTGGTTTACTACTTCATTTTTAACAAAATTATAGCCTTTTCCTATTGCATCTAACGGGTGATTTACTGTATTAAAAGCATCAACTGCTACATCTTTACCTAAAATTGCTAGTCCTTTAGCGGCTGTGTACACTCCACTTGCAGCTCCACCTAATACCCCTGTTCCTCCACTTAAAGTTTTATCAACTTGACCCAACATACCATCTGATTGTTGGTTAAAAGCACCTCCAAAACTTGGTTGTGCTACTGGCTGTGATGCTTTATTTTGGTTAGCAATAATAACATCACTAGCAGATGTAAATCCTGTAGGCTTAAGTTGTGAGGCTGGTGTGAATGGCATAAATTATAGTTTAGTATACTGGCCCGCATTAAATTCACTAATTGGTATATAACCTTGTTCTCCTGTCTTGTTAAGAAGCACAGGAATCTGACCTGTTGGTGTTTTATTAACCGCATCCATATAGTTAATACCTTGCTTTGTAAGTGCTTTTTCTACGAAAGTTTTATCATCCATATTTCCTTTGAACAAGGCAATAGGGGCATTTGCCTGGTTGTTATTTTCTTTGAGTCTGTTATATGTTTTTTCTCCGAGTGCTGATTTATAGAGTCCGTCTATTTGTGAATTGAGTGCTTTATCACGACCAGCAAAGATAGAATCGTTAAGAACTTTTCCTTTATTAATACCTGGGAAAACAGAAGCGATATCTTTTCCTTCTTGGTCTGAATATGCTGTACCAGAGATAGCATTACGGTATGACTGTAGTTGTGATTGTACCTCTACAGCAAGTTGTGCAAGTCTAGGGTCTTGAACTTCTCCTAGTTTATTAGTTACTTTTTCCAAGTTACCTTTAAAAAGGTTAGTATCCCCTCCTGCATCATAGTACGATTGAATAGAACTTTTTAAATCGTGCATAGCAGATTGTACACTTTCAGCGTTCGTTAGCTTAGTGGCTTCGGTTTGTCCCATTATATTTTTTACGTTATTTTTAATTACTGTAAAAGGGTCTTCGCCATTATTGATAGCATTACGAATAGAACTAGCTTGTTCTTTAGTAAACTTACCTGATGCAATTATCGTTTCGGCAACACCAGCATTAGGGTTTTTAGAACCTATAGCACCGTACCCACTACCTGATGAAGTTCCGAAAGATTTGACTATTTTACCTGTTCTTTTATCTACTAGATAAGCAACCTCATTATCTCCTTGTTTCATCTTAATAACTTCTGTCTGAGGTGTTGCAAGTGAAGTACCTGCTTTTGTTAGTGCTTCTCCAACAGTTTTAGCCCCGTCAACTAGAGATGGGTTGCCACCATTTTTAGAAATTTCTGCCTTGATATTATTTATACCTGTTTCTGTAGCTGTTTCTTTATCTTTTACAGCCTGTAAGTCTTTAGCTTTAGCCTCCGCTAGAGCTTTTTGTTTTTCCCCTTCTCTCCCCATAGCATCTTTGTTTAAGTCTAAAAACTTTACTAGGTTAGCTAGTCTAGCTTCTTGTCCTGCATACTTAGTGTCTATGGCGTTTTTAATAGCTGTATTAGCACTATCAAATTTACCTTGTAGTGTTAAAGATTCTGCGGCAAGCATAAGATTCTTACTTGCTGTCTGTC
>JAYUCW010000089.1:0-1391 GCA_043740125.1 Minisyncoccota bacterium | reverse complement strand
GCATTATAATTAATAAAAAATGAAGAAATATCAAGAAATAATCTTGGATCATATATTCCTTCCGTTAAAAAGTTACTCCATTCTTCATTGCATTTGCAATTAGAATTAGAATTAGATTCGTTTGAATATGAGTTATGTAATCCTATTGATATAATTTGGATCATCTTTATTTTTATTTTTATTATTGTTTGGTTATTTTAAAATATATTCAAAAATCAATTTCAAAATATACTTTTATTGAGTTTTTAGCTATTTTGGTTCTTTCATCATCTTCATCCATTAATTCAACAGCAATCTTTCCTTCCTAAAATATTTAAAAATAGAATTTACCAAATAATAAACATTGTTTATACATTCATTGAAATTGTTTAAATATTATACTTTATCTTTAATAGTATAATCAGATCCACACCATAATAAACACATTATATTCTTCAAATTATATGATTTGCAAGCTACATGAAGAGGAGTTTGATCATTCTAGTTTATTGATTAGTTTAAAATCACAAATTAATATACAATTAATCAATATTCATTCAAATTCAAATAAATATCAATACTTTATCTTTAAGATTTATTTCACCTCCATTTATAATCAAATAATGGATCATTTCTGCATATCCTTCTCCTTTATCATATGAAATATAATGTAAAGCAGTTTGACCATCCTTTTCATTCAAATTAATTAATATTCATTTATCAAAATTATTATTCTAAATTTAAAAATAAAAATACTTGATCTTGAATATTAATATCAACTTCATTATCATTCAATAAATATTCAATTACTTTATACAATTCAAAACAACAAAATAAATGAAATTCAGTAAATCCATTCTATATTTTTATTCACATTTTATCAAACTATTTATTCAAATAAATAAACAAATAAACATATTACTTGATCAACAAATTTAGAATTATTTCTATTCTTTCGAAGTTTAAGAATACTAATTATTTCTTCCTCGTTATCCTCTTTCAAACTACTCAACAATACTTTCTTCTCATCATCCTTTTTTATTTTAACTTTCAATATTAAACAATAAATTATCAAACAAAATACAAAATACTTTATATTCAGCAATATAATTTTGATATCCTTTTATTAACTTGCCACATTCTTTATAACCAATTCCAACTGCCACATCACATGCTGTATAACCATACTATTCAAAAACACAAACAAAACAAAATAGAGATAGTTAATAGAATAGCAAATTATTGAACATTTTATAAACATGCAAACAAAAATAATATTCGAGCAAAAGTAAAAATAATAAGAAATATACCTATTTATTTATTAAAATATAAATTTCAAACATTGGCTTTGAGTTCAGTATTGCATTGATTTTTAAATAATAAACATACTAGTTTCAAATTTCCATAATAAG
>JAYUCW010000088.1:0-1394 GCA_043740125.1 Minisyncoccota bacterium | reverse complement strand
TACGAGGTCTTACCTACGCATACATGGAGAGACTTGATGCTGCTATTTCTGACTTTGAAACATTCAACATATGCTTTCCCAACACCTGGGCTGGGCATAATGATCTGGCATGGTTTTGGTTTAGAAAAGGAAATATGCAAAAAGTAGTGGACGTCATAGAACCGAGTGCCAAAAAATACCCCACAAACGCCTGGGTACAAAATACCTATGGGGTCGCCCTTATGAATCTTGGTAGGTACAAAGAAGCAGAAAAAGCTCTCCTCCTTGCACAAGCTGCTGCTGCCAATATGACCGAAAAAGACTGGGGAATAGCATACCCAGGAAATGATCCACGTGTGTATAGAAAAGGCTTGGATGTTATGAGGAAGTCAATTGAGGCCAACCTCACAATTATCCAGAATAAAAAAGCTATCCACAAATAACTTTCTTTACAAAAGAATACCCACATTTTTACTGTATACTTATCTCACGTATGAAACACACATTTAAATACTCTCTTACCAAGTTTTTTAAAAAAGTAGTTCCACAAGAAAAGAATTGGAATAAGTTAGCTGTACTTAGTATGCTTGGTATCATATTCCCTCTGTCGATGTACGCAGCATTTTTGTATCACCACAACAGTATTCCTCATGATGCCGAGCTACGTTTTTCAGAAATTTCAAGCAATTCAAGCATTGTAGGATCTGTCATTCCTGCAAGTTGCCAGGCTTATCCAGTTTATGGAGTCTCACACCATCTAGCAAAATGGTTCACCATGTTCCTAAATGGCCCCAACAACCCAGCAACCACGTGGTTTGTACCAGGAGACACCGAAGGATATTGTCCGGGGACAGAACCAGCAGCTGGTGTATGCGGAGGAACATGGGCACAATGTTCTGTCGGTGCTGCCGGTGATTGGGACAGTAGTGGTAGTCCATGGACATGGAAATGTTATGGGGAATACATAGGAGCTCAAAGAGGAGCAACTTCAGGAGTCTGTACCTATTACCCACCAGTAGTTAGTCCTGCAGTGAACATTTACTTCCAGTAAAGGTCCCCGGAACATACCCTTCTCCCATGCAAAAAAGGCAATAAATTTCTCCTTTACATGAAAGTTCCAAAAGAAAATAATATAGCGTTTATTGATGGGCAGAATCTGCACTTGAGTACAACCGCAAATAATTGGAAAGTTGACTATCGTAAACTAAGAACTTACCTAAGAGATAAGTACCATGTGATGGATGCTTATTATTACTTTGGTTATCTTTCTGAAGAACAGCAAGGACTCTATAGCAACTTGCAGAGAGCAGGTTTTGTTGTGGTTTTTAAAGAACATAGCTCTATCCTTAGTACAAAAAAGAAAGGTAATGTTGATACTGATATTGTATTTGAGGTAATGAAAAACTGCATCGATA
>JAYUCW010000087.1:0-8964 GCA_043740125.1 Minisyncoccota bacterium | reverse complement strand
CGATTAAGCTTTCTAAAACTAAATCGCTCTCACATGATATTTCTGCGAAGTTTAAGTCTTCAGAAGTAATGATTATGCCTAATAAAGGCCGTGGTCTTATTGCAGGTTCATCAGCTCGTACTATTCTTTCTCTTGCAGGACTTAGTAACGTGACTGCAAAGTTTTATTCTGGTACAAAGAATAAACTCAACAACGCTCGCGCGACTATGAAAGCTCTTCAGCAGGTAGCGTATGCTCACGGGGAAACTCCAGTTGCTGCAGTTACAATTCCAGCTGTTATTGAAGCACCTATAGTTGACTCAATTACCAAATAACTAAACGACTATGCAAATACATGAAATAAGACGCGAACACGCGCATAAAAAATCAAAATTGGTAGCGCGTGGTGGTAAACGAGGGAAAACTTCTGGTAAGGGAGGAAAGGGACAAACAGCTCGTGCTGGTCACCGTGTCAGACCTGCAATGCGAGACATCATCAAGAAGCTTCCAAAACTAAGAGGTCATGGCAAGAATCGATCAGAATCAGTGTTTTACCGTGGTCCAGAAGCTGTCGTTAATCTCTCAGCTCTCAACGTCTTTAAGGCAGGAGATGCAGTTAACCCAAAGACACTTATTGCAAAAGGGCTTATCAAAGAAATTCTCGGTAAGACTCCAGTTGTGAAGATTCTCGGGACTGGAACAATTGGTGTAGCTATCACTGTGACTGGATGTACTGCGTCAGTATCTGCAACTACTGCTATTGAAAAAGCTGGGGGCACTGTTACAGTAAGTCTTAAACCAAAGCCACAATCAGATGAGCAACTTAAGAAAATTGCTGATAGAAAAGTAAAGAAACTAGCAACTAAAGCTAATAAAGGTAAGACAAAGCCAAAATCAAAGAAATAAGTCAAGAAGATGGTAAAAGTAAGGGTTAGGTTAGAAAAAATAAAAGAGTGGCGCCGTAGGCGCCACTCTTTTATTTTTGTCAGGGTGCTTAGTTATTATTCTCTATTGGAAATATTTCTATCATTTCATCTGAGTAATAAAAGAGTCGCGCAATTTCACCAAAGCTATATTTTTTAGTATCGATATCTAAAACAGCGCCGCCAGAAGATGGATCTTTATGGGGTTTTGACTTTTCAAAGCCAAGATTCCAAAGGGTGGCTATCACTTCCGGCTTGTCGTTAATGGGGAATCCTTGTTTTTTCCATTGTGACTCAATTTGTAAAATATAGAGTGCTGTATATCGATAGCTAAAGAGGTGGTTATGTTCGTCTGTTATGCGGAGATACCGTTCTTCATCAGCATTAGATGAAGATGCGAAGTTAAGGATATTTTCAAAACGCTCTCCTACATAGTATGGAGAGGCTTTATCGTGTAAATGGGATTCAACAGCTCGTGCAGTATCAACTTTAATACCAAATATTCCCCATGAAAATTGACTTTGACTACCAAGAATTTTGAGCGGTTCAAAGACTTGTTTAAATATGGCTCTATCACTATGGAAAAGTCTCATCTGTTCGGGAACTAAGATTGCAACTAAAAGTCGAGAAGGTACTCCAGTTTCTTTTGATATTTTAGTGATTACTGGTAAATCTTTGATAATAGCTTTACGGAAAGCTATCCATTCTTTGGTGTGAGCAAGTGGGAAGGTGGTATAATTATTGTTAGTGTCTGGAGTTGTTTTTTGGATAAAACTTTTTGTCTGATTATCAATAACTCCTTCTGTATTTGTAAAACCAAAACGTGTAGAGAGATATCCTCCTACAAGAATAAATCCAAGTATGGCAAAGATAATTGTAGTAACGTGAAATCCACGCCATAAAATGTTAAGCATGTCTTTAGTATAGCAAGTAATAGGAGTTCGTATCGAATAGTTTTTTAATGGTAGCCAGCTCTAAAATATGATAGAATAGGACAATTATGAAAACAATTAAGGCTATTTTCTCTGACAGAAGTTTACGTAACCGTATTTTCTTTGTTATTTTTATTCTTGTTATTACACGTTTTTTAGCAGTTATTCCAATTCCAGAAATTAATCCAGTAGCACTCGCAGGTCTTCTTAAAAGTAATAGTTTCTTCGGGCTCCTTAATATTCTCTCAGGAGGAGGGATTGCCAGCTTTTCTATTGTCATGCTTGGAGTCGGGCCGTATATTACTGCGTCCATTATTATGCAACTCTCAACAGTGTTATCCCCACGCCTTAAGGAAATGTACCAAGAAGAAGGAGATGCTGGACGACGCCGCTTCGTACAATACGGAAGACTTATCTCTTTACCACTTGCAGTGATGCAAGGGTTCGCACTCCTCACACTTCTTATTCGTAAAGATGTTTTACCTGCTATGACTCATGTCGAAATGGCAAGTAACCTTATCATTATTACCGCAGGGACGATGCTTATGATGTGGCTTGGCGAGCAGATTAATGAACGTGGTATTGGAAATGGAGTATCTCTTATTATTTTTGCAGGTATTGTTGCTGCCATTCCTGAAAAGCTTGGTCAGTATTTTTTGACATTTGACGCATCTCAAATCCCAACACTTGTTGGCCTCTTAGTACTTGTTCTTGCAGTTATTTCAGGTATTGTCTTTGTGACTGAAGCAGAACGACCAGTTCCTGTGACATATGCTCGTCAGACGCGGATGGGTCAATCAAATGGATTAGGTGCTTCAACGTATCTCCCACTTCGTCTTAATCAAGCAGGAGTAGTCCCAATCATTTTTGCTATTTCTATCCTTATTTTCCCACAATTAATTGCTCAATTATTCGCCACTTCAAGTAACGGAACACTGCAGTCACTTGCTCGAACAATTGGCGAACTTATTGCCAATCAGTGGATCTACGGAAGTGTGTACTTCTTCCTTGTTGTTTCATTTACGTATTTCTATACAGCGGTAACCTTTGATCCAGAAAGAACAGCAGAGAATCTTCAGAAAAATGGTGCGTTCATCCCAGGATTTAGACCAGGAATTGCAACAGCAGAACATATTGGGTATATCTTGGCGAGAATTACCTTCTTCGGTGCGGTATTCCTTGGAGTTGTTGCAGTTCTTCCTGTTATTGTACAAGCAATCACCGGATTATCTGCAGTACAGGTTGGGGGTACATCGCTATTAATTGCGGTATCCGTAATCCTGGATGTGATCAAGAAGATTGATGCTCAGTTATCAATGAAGGAGTACTAAAACGATTCTCTAACCTCGTCTACTTTGTCGAGCACATGTTTTTGTCAGTTGCCGTACTCGTATGTACGTCTTCTTCCAAAAACATGTGCTCTTCGCGTATCTGAGGTCATATAGTCGTTTTAGAGGTTCTGTTTCTAATATTTAAAAACTTTTCTAAATACTGCTAAATACGAAAGTGCATCTCATTCAAAGTTTTGATTTAGAAGTTCAGTAAGTATCTGTAAAAGTACTCCTCCAGGCGGTACTTTTACTTGCTTGCAATCCGATATATATATATATATATATACTATCTGCATATGAAATCATTTGAAAGTAACAGTATAGAGTTTACTCCAGTTTCAATTGAAGACGCCGCAAAGACTTCATCTCCTGCTCTTTCCCCGAAAGCTCTTGATGACAAATATTCTGTTGAAAAAGTTCCAACTCTTAAGAATATATCGTCAGAAGTTATTAAAGATACTAAAGACCCTACTCCCTCCCTTCAAAAAAGAAACGAATCTATTTCCCCAGAAGATACTTTAATTATAGAGAAAGCAGCTAACCTGGCTAATCTCATGACTCAAGATAAACAAGCAATAGAATTTGGTAAATCTATCGGAATAGATGCACGCCCAAGGTATGAGGGTGATGGAGCAGACCCAAAAATGCTGATTGCTAATAAACTATCTATGGATAAATGGGGTGGACAGCAAGGCAAGCCAGCCCTTGTTCTGGGCTCGATAGGGACCACTGCAGCTACTTTTGTGGCAACTCTGGCGATACCTCAAATAGCAGTAGCGGGTGGTCTGACATATCTTGCAAGCCTACCTTTGGTTACATTAGCAGCTATGAGTATCCCTGTTTTATTTGGAGTTGCCGCAGTTGGTATGACAGGATATTTTGGTTTTAAAACTATAAAAAACCTTCGAGAAAGATCTCTTTTTAAAAAAGCTTTTGGCAAAAAAGTCAAAGATGTATATCCTAATGATAAATACTACTGATAGAACGTAGCTGTGTAGGCCATTTTTATGGTAGTATTATCTAATGCAAAAGAAATTCTATATTATTATTGGGCGCTCTGGTTGTGGTAAGGGGACTCAAGCAGAACTTCTGAAAAAAGTATTGGAAGAAAGAGGGGCACCGAAAGTACTCCATGTTACAACAGGTGGAGGACTACGTAAGTTTGCTGAAAGTGGTACTTATTCTGCCAAGCTTTCAAAAGAAGTAACTTACACTGGAGGGCTTTCTCCAGAATTTCTCGCAGTATGGAGCTGGTCAAATAGTTTCATTGAAAATATTACTGGAGAGGAGTCTGTTATCTTAGATGGTGCACCACGTAGAGTGATGGAAGTAGAGCCGCTTCACAGTGCTATACATTTCTATGGCTTTTCTAACCATGCAACAGTCATTTATCTTGATGTGACAGAAAACTTCGCACTTGCAAGAATCGCAGAACGAAATAGAGAAGACGATAGTACGCTCGAAAATGCAAAACGAAAAATGGAGTGGTTCGAACAAGATATTCTTCCAATTCTTGATCTTTACTCTCATGACCCACGATATACATTTGTTCATATAAAAGGTGAACAAGACATCGAAAAAGTTCACAAAGATATTTTAGAAAAACTTGATTTAGTTAATTAATTCTGTATTATATAGGTATGGTATCAAAAATGTCTATACAAAATAATAAAGAAATAACACTGTCTTTCAATAGGAAGTCTTTCTTGCATTTTATGAATGCTATGGGGATGATAAGTAAGGAAGCAAAAAAAAGTGCAGATCTTTCATGGAGACAGTACAAAAGAGGGGAATACAAAGTTTTAAAAGATGTGAATGATCTTCTTGTTTAGGTATGTTAGAAATTCGCTATTCTAGTGAATTTGAAAAAAGATTTTCTTTGCTGCCTAAAGTTCTTCAGAAAAAAGCTATCAAACAAATAAGTATTTTTAAAGAGTATCCCTTCTATCCTTCACTCAACAATGAAAAATTAGAGCCAAAAGAAGTTGGCTTATGGAGTATAAGGATAGATCAAAAGTATAGAATATTGTATAAGTATGATAAAGATAATGTTATTGTGCTTCTAACATGTGGATCCCACGATTGGGTGTATGATGTAACTCGCTTTTATAAATAAAAACAATTGTGAAATACAATATTAAACTAAAAAATGAAAAAGATATTGAGTACCTTCGCGAAAGTGGGAAGCGACTTTCTGCTGTGTTAACCGCAGTATCAAAAGAAGTGAAGCCTGGAGTAACTACGGGGTATTTGAATGACTTTGTCTACAAAATGATTACGGATATGGGGGATATTCCTGCATTCCTTAATTACAAACCATTTGGAGCTGAGTATCCATATCCAGGGAGTATCTGCATCTCAGTGAACGATGAGGTTGTTCACGGAATAGGAGGAGATAGAGTTCTTAAAGAAGGGGATATTGTCGGACTTGATGGTGGTGTGAAGCATAAAGGCATGATTAGTGACTCTGCTCGTACGATAGCTGTTGGGAAAATTAGCGAAGAAGATCACGAACTTATGAGAGTCACCAAGGAAGCGCTCATGGCGGGGATTAAAGCTGCGAAGTGTGGTAATTATGTGAATGACATTTCAAAAGCAATTGAAAAATCAATTCCAAAAAAATACGGGGTAGTAAAAATTCTTTCAGGGCATGGTGTAGGGTACAAAGTTCATGAGGAACCATATGTGCCTAACTTTGACGATGGAGTAAAGGGTCCAAAGCTTGTTCCTGGCCTTGTGCTTGCGATTGAACCAATGGTGAACCATGGAACTGATGAAGTATATATGGCAGAAGATGGCTATACTTTTATCACAAAAGATCACAAACGTTCTGCTCACTTTGAACATACTATTTTAATTACCGAAGGTGATGCAGAAATCCTCACATTGTAAATTATGAACATGGAACACCCACTAAATAATTCTATTGAAACCAAGAAATGGACACAGGAAGAAACTGAATCGCTGAGGAAAAATTTTCATGAACATACTATGAATGTGCTTATCAATATTGATGAGCTTAGAAAGAAAGCGAGAATTGCTAAGACAAAAGCTAATATAGAATGGAATAGCAACATGCAAGCAAGGTTCATGCCAGACCTGAACTCAAAAGCAATGATTGCCCTTAGTAGATTGTCAGATAAGGTAGCAGAACATGTCAATGCCCATGGGCTCGGTCTTCGAAGTGTAGAAAAGGATGTGGAAATCAATACCCTTGTAAGTATTCTTGTTTCTGGGGAGTTAAAAGGAGATTGGGCACCCGTAAAAGGATATATTCCTGTCTTTAAGAATGCTCCTTTTATTTTGCTTTCCAATAAAGATGAAGCACTTACGAAGTTTGATAACGAGCATAATTTGAATAAAGTAACAGGACTAAGGACCGTACTTGTTAATGGTGTATACGAGGGGATTCTTGATGATTTGAAAAAAGCTTTTCCTTTTGTTAGTTTCAGGACTTCAGATCAGATAGATGATGAAGTATTCGATACCTCAAAACCTCCATACAAATCATATTCTGAAAGAGAGGAAGAAGCTGTTCAGCAAAGGGTGACCTCAGTCTAGGAAACAATTGCGTTCACAGTATTTATAATTGCATTTGTACCTATCACCTACAAACTTTTTCTTTTCAAAGCCTTACGGAGCCGGGTAGGCGAGTAGAGAGCGTTTTTCAGCAGAAAAACGACCGTGCTTTGTAAAGGAAAAGTTTAATAAAGAAAAAAGAACATTTGAGCAAGATATATAATTAATTATATTGCATAAGCTTTCTTTATACACTAAATTTTCTTTACTTACTCATATAACACGATACACTAGGAGTATATAAATTAAATTCTTTTTATTGTATGGATATTTTATCTTTGTTATCTGCTACAGTGCCATCATACTTTGTAATTGGTCCGCTTGTTATTATAGTGATCACTCTTGTAGTATTGGCAGCAAGGAAGGCAAGTCCAGTCGGGGCTCCAGTTTCAACTTTAGGAACTACTCCGACTATTCAAGCTACCGTAGCACTATCAAATTCTGCACAACCTGCCCCAGCTTCAATCACATCTCTTCCGCAAGTCATCCTTCCACAACCACAACCTGTCCCAGTTCCTTTACCAGTAGTAGTAGAAAACCCTGTAGTATCAGTTGTTCCACCGCCTTCACCTGAATCTGTACTCCCTCAAGCCCCATTGCCAGGAGAACTAGCTACTCCTTTAGCTCAAGTGGAAGTAGTAACTCCTTTACCTGTTGCACCTCAAGTTATCCAAGAACCTGTTGCACCTCAAGTTATTCAAGAACCAGTTACTCCTTTAAGTACACAAGTTCCAGTGACTGAAATAAGTGGAGAAGTTCCTGTGGTTGCAAAGGTAGAAGTTTCAGTTCCAGCAACAAACCCAGCAACAAACCCAGCAACAAACCCAGCTCCAATCCCAACAGGGGTTATCCCTCCGATTAGTTCATGGAAGACATCAACTCCTGTAATTGTTCCTGTTGATCCATCACACACTGAGGCGCAAATGCAAGCAGAAGCAGTACTCCCAGCTACTCCAGCGTCTGTACAATAAACTGAAATAAAATTTAAATTATTTATTTGCATCTCCCGACTTGCTTGAGTACAAGCTTCGCTGGACTGCGATTTCAACAGTCTGGATTACAGACTAAGAAATCGGGAACGCACTGCTGTACTCGATGCTCTCTCGCTCTCGTGTTTATTCTTCTCTCGCATTGCTATGCTAGACACCCTGTCGCTCTACGCTCTCCTTGGTGCAGAGATGGGTATCTCTGGACATCTTCGTCGCTCGTCGCCACCCTATGGCAATGCTATCTATTTATGTCATGCACTGCTGTGCACGACACTCCCTCGCTCGTCGCTCACGAGCCTGATATACTATTTGTATGAACCCACAATTTACTACTCCAGAAGAAGAGATCGCATACCTTCGTCAGCAAGTGAAAGATAAAATGGAGCGAGCAAAAGGATTTGAAGATAGATTTACCGAAAAAGATAGAGCCTACGAAGCAGTAAAAGAGTACAAAACACTTCCCGTAGAAAGAGTGCTCGCACCAGCTGTACAAATTACTGGTGGAGAAAAACATCGACTTTTAGAGTGGCTTGTTCCGAGAGAAACGGATGATCAAGTAAAAATGCTCTCTCAAGTCATGGCAGAGAAGGGTATAAAAAATGCTTTTCATATGGCAGAAGAGCTTAATGATCCAGAAGTAGAGGACGACTTTGAGCGCTTTGTTGTTCAGTACCTTATCTCTGGTCACGAGGTTAAGAATGATATTTCAAAAGAAGAATGGAAAGCGCTCCACATGAAACTTTTTGAGATTTTTCTTCCAGAAGCTCTTGAAGGCCAAGGAAAACCACTGAAGGAAATGATGGCTCTCATGGAGCAGTGGTACGCGTCGATGCAAGCTCTTGCTTCTGATGCAACCAATAAAGAGAAGAACTACTACTCTCTTGAACTTGGTGTTTCTAATGGTACAACAACAGCATCATTTTATTGTGCGGTACATATAGACTATGCGCCACTTTTTGAAAAAGTAGTGCTTGGAGTTTTCCCAACCGCAAAAGTAAAAGAATGTCAGGAAGACTACAATATTTTTCATCCCCACGCCATAACTGCAGTATCTTATGCATCACATTCTACGCACCCAGCACTTCCAATTAAGACCTATGAGACTATGGAGGCTGATCCAATGTCACTTATACTTGCATCATTTACTAAAGTTGCAAAAGATGATGAGGGGTTGTCGCTTCAGATTCTGATTCGTCCTGCGGGAGATGTTTTCGCAAAGAGGTATGGTGAA
>JAYUCW010000086.1:0-9106 GCA_043740125.1 Minisyncoccota bacterium | reverse complement strand
ATAAAAGGATGGTTCTTGACCATAAAATAAAGAAGGTGTGCCGCCTTTTCTTCAAGAGTCGCATACACATCTTTCCCGCCAAAAGACTGCATCACATTTCCGAGTACTCCTTCTACATTTCCTCGTGCGCGCTCTTGTGCGAAGATATCTGTCGCCTCACCTTTTCTAAATAGCTCGGTCTTAAGTTGCTCGATTGCACCAAGTAGTTCTTCACCGCTTACTTTAATCTTTTTCTTGCTCACCCCTTCTTGCTTTAGCTCGTCCTTGTCATAGAGATCAAGCTTGGACCATGTGACCGCATATTCTTTTACAAGTTCAAGAACAGCCTTCGGATCGAGGTTCACATGCTCCGGTAGCAACGCCTGTATGTCAGATACGTTCTTGATGAACTGGTCGTAGTTCTTGAGAATTACTTTCTTGTTTAAAGTGTACCCTTTAATCAAATGTTCTCGCAATGTCTTAGTCGCCCACTGACGGAAGAGCGTAGCTGTTTTACTATTTACTCTATAGCCGACAGAAATAATGGCGTCAAGGTTGTACAACCCAGTATCGTAAGCTTTTCCGTCTGTGGCAGTTATCCGGAAATTCCGGATAACTGAATTCTTTTCCAATTCACCGCTTTTAAAAATATTACTAAAGTGCTCACTTATTGTCCTGACATTAACTTCGAATACCTCCGCTATCTGCGCCTGTGTTGCCCACACTGTCTCATGCGTAAAGTCACCCTTAAGTTCGAGTGCTCCGTTCTTCGCTTGAAAAATGACGACGTCATTTTTCAAGCCCTTCTTAAGACTTTTTATATTCTTTTGTGTTACCTCTTTTTTCTTCATCACTTTATTCTACCACTTCCCCTATTTGTATTCTATAGAACGAAAATCAATGCTTACGTAAACAACAAGTTCCTCTCCTCACTTTCAAAGTCGATGTCCTCAGTCATGTTGGTGAGTGCATGGTGTGTCGAGCCAAGATGAACCACATGCTTTCCTAGTTTACGTTCAAGGATATCAAGTTGCTTGTGTATCGCTTCGAACTTATCTGCTTTAGTGGTGGTATCAAAAAGTGTCGCTTGATGCACGGCTCCGACAGTGAGATTCTGAAGCGTCACCCCGGTGGCGCGATAGAGCACTCTACGAGTATAGACCTCACCGAATTTTTCTTTAATGTGAGCTAGGATAGTCTCTGGAGCATTCGTAGGGACAGTGAGCGTAATTGTACACACTGTATACTTTAGATCCTGTGCACGTAAAAGAAATGAAAACTTTTTCATCACAAGCCCATACTGACGAGCCTTCTTACACGCCTCTTCAGTGTGCTTGGAAAGTTGTGCGAGAAGAAATGTCGTGTCAGTTGTTGAGGGATGAAATGTTCTTGATTTTTGGATTGATGAGTAAAGCACTTTCATTTCAGGATTTAATTTCATGACAGAGATACCATTAAGTTCTTTCCAGATGACTTCATAGTTGATTGAAAAGTTTTCATTCACCCACGGGAGAGGTTTATCGACGAAGTCTCCTGCGGTCTCGACTCCTCTTTTTTTCATAGCAACTACTGTGCTTGGGCCGATGCCCCAGATTTTTTCGATAGGAAACTTCAGAAGAAAATCAGGTGCAGTGTTCCGTGTGATAACCGTGAGACCATTTGGCTTCACCCATTTAGACGCTACTTTTGCGAGTACCTTCGTCGGTGCAAGGCCGACCGTGACCGAGAGTCCAAGCTCTTCATTAACTTCTTTTTTTATTCTTTCAGCAATTTCGCGATAACTCATCTTAAGTGGCTTATCTAATCCAGTGAGATCCGCAAAGCACTCATCAATACTGTACTCCTCTACAACATCCGCATACCTACGAACAATAGCGAACATCGCGCGTGAGTATCTCATATATGATATATAATCCCCTGGCATAACTATCACGTGCGGGAACTTTTTCTTCAGCGTATAGATCGGCATACCGCGAGTTACCCCGAGTGCCTTTGCTTCATAGGAGAGCGCAGACACAATCCCGCGCTCAGCGCCAGTCACCACACACAACCCCTTAAGCTTTGGATTCTTCGCAACTTCAACTGCCACAAAGAATGCATCCCCATCCATATGAAGAATAACTTTTTCTCTTGGTGTGACTACTGGTGTAACTATAGACCTCATCATACCCACATTGTATTCCTTTCCTTGCAATGATTCTATAGAACAAACTGTTAATAATTTTTCCTAAAAATACAAACAGGGTCAGGGGTTGTAATACGGCAGAAAACAAAAGTCCGCGTCAAGCGGACCCTGTAAAAGATGTTGCAAGCTATTGTGTAACGTTGTATTTATTACCCAGTACACAGCTCCTCTTTATCCAGCTTTTACAGTTTTTGTTATTTGGTTAAATTTATATAACTCTAGACGTAATCTGTGTCTTGTCTATTTTGTCTAAAAAACTCTTGCTGTTCGTTCTTTCTAAAACTTTCTTCAGCTTTTGTTTCTCTGTCAACATAAATACCGAACTTTATTTTGCTTACCGAAGAATTTTTATACTCCTTCATAGATTCCCCACCAGTCTGGAGAAGTGATAATACTGTTATACTGCCTCCAGTTTTTGTGGTATTGTCATTTTCTACAGTAACAGCAACCTCAAACTCTATAGCACTTTTATCCTTATCACCCTCGATACGTATATTACGAACTGAATTAACTCTGACTTCTTCAACGCCGCCAATAATATCACTCAACGCTTTCTTAATAAATTCTTTTAATTCCATATATGTAATTTTATGAAGTTTTAATTAATAAATACCCCACTATTTTAGAATAAAGTACATTTAAAGTGCTTGCAAGCATGTATGTAAAATTACTTACTAATATACTTTTTATATAAATCAAATAAAAACTCAATACGTTCTTCTTTGCTTGCAAACTTTCTTCCGTAACAAGCATCCACTGCTTTATCAAGATCATTGTGAGCTTTTACAAGTTCTGGTGGCATGGTATTCGGATCATACAAATCAGCAAGAGAACTCTTTGGAAAAAGAAGGCGGGCATCGAGTACTCCTTGCGCGCACTCTTCTACTTTCTTATTCTGATCTTCAGTTACATTCTCAGGCCAAGGGAAATTGTTATAAGTAATAGTGTTTGTATAACTATAATCACTCTTTAATCTTCCTGCGGTGTATCGCATCCAATCCATATGCATTTGTGATGTCATCACTCCAAAAGAGTACGATGACGCAGTATTTATAGTGTAGACCTTATCCCCAACGATAATGTTACTTTCAAGAATAACAACAGGGATATAATTACGCCTAGCAGAGGAGACTCTTGGTAAAGCTATATACTTTTCTTTCGGTTGTCTTATTTCTGCAAAAAGAGCGGGGGTTAGTGCTAACTCCTTTGTCTTTTGTCTTGAACTTTCTGAACGAATTTTCTTAACACATTCAATTCTTTTAAGAATTTCAGGGATTAATCTTAACTCAGACGGTTCAACACCAAGCAACCAAAGACAGTACCGAGGTATATTATTTATTAATTCTTCACCCATTAAATATGGTCTAATAAATTTTTCTGCCTTTATATCAATTGATAGTAATAAATCTTTTTCTTCTTTACTTAATAGCAAAAAACCCCCGTCATTAGACATACTTCCATAACTCATTTCTGGAACATTACAAATTGGCTTTCTTCTACTTTCAAGAAAAATATCTTCTCCTTCCATCAAATACGCATTAATATGTCCCACTTCTTTTTCCTTCGGCTCACTTTTTATTGTTTCATACTCATACAGATACTTTTTCTCAACATCAAACGTAGCAAAACCAACGATAATACAATAGACAGCAGCTACTCCTGGTGCATCATTATTCCACTTAAATGTCTGATGTGCGAAATGGATAACAACACCATACTTTTCTTTTAATCTTTTCCAGAGTAATGAGACTTGTTCGCCCTGACAAATACTGTTAGTGGATACGAAAGCAGTTTTAATTACTGTTCCCGCGGTATAACGTGCAGCCTTTTCATACCAGGCAGTTACAAAGTCTAGGTTCCCTACCCCTTTTGCATTATCAAAAACATTAGAAAATATTTCTTTTTGCTCTTTACTCATTATTCTTGCCCCAACAAATGGTGGATTGCCGAGAATATACGTTAGCCTTTCTTTTGGAACAACCTGTTCCCAATCGAGCACCAGCGAATCCCCGTGCACAATTGTTGCAGGTTCACGAAGTGGAATACGAGCATAGTTGATACCAAATGTTTCTGAAAGAATATTATTCATCTGATGATCGACAAGATAGAGTGCGAGTCTCGCGACCTGTACTGGAAATTCTTCTATTTCAATACCGTAACACTGGTTAATATTAATACGAGAAATATCTTCTACGCCGAACATCTGCATACGATTATCCTTTCCTCGCTTTTTGAGCAACACTTCGAGTTCAAGCTTACGAAGCTCTCTGTATGTCACCACCAAAAAATTACCACATCCACACGCAGGATCAAGAAAAGTAAGTGTCGATAGCTTCACATGGAACTCCTCTAACTTTTTCTTATTATTTTTTACCTGATCAAACTCAATATAAAGCTCATCCAAAAATAGTGAGTGTATCACCTTCATGATGTTACGCTCTGACGTGTAATGAGCTCCGAGCTTGCGCCTCTCATCTTCATTCATTACACCTTGAAATAAGGATCCGAATATTGACGCAGAGATCTGTGACCAGTCGAATGAGCAACAATCAAGTAATTTCTTTCTTGCTTCTGCATCAAAAGAAACCATAGAAATAGTTTCTTTAAAAATACCACCATTAATATACGGAAATTCAGCAAGTTGTTCATCCAGGGTCGACTGTCTCTTGTCATTTGGAGTAGCAAGCACTTGAAAAATCTGTGATAAGTGGAGACCTAGGTCTGAGCCATCTACACTTGTCCTTTTGTTGAGATACACTCTAAATATATTTTTATTAAATATATCTGTATCGTCTGCAAATAAGCAAAAAAGTGTTCGCACGAGAAAGACTTCTAATTCGTGGCCAGAATATCCTGTCTTTGCGATTTCATTATGAAATGATGCCATCAATCTAGCGGCCTTGATACTCACCTCTTCTTCTTTTTCATAATCTACATCAGTTACATATCCGGAAATGAAATCAAAGAGGTTTATGTTACTATGTAAATCCTTAAGATCAAACTCTGTATCTTTCCCATCTTCTACATCATATACTCGTATTTTTTGAAAATCAGAAATGACAATATATCTTGGCAAGTCTTCATCTTTAATTCCCGGCAAATAGTGCTTTGCTTGGTTGTATGCCTTATTCAAGTCTTTACCTTTTGACTTATGCTCAGCAAGCATTGTTCCCTTCCAGAACACATCTATATAACCATCATGAGTATCTTGTTTCTTTACACGATGCTCAAACGTTGCTACACGTCTACGGGACATTCCAAATACTTCAAAAAAACCATCCCAAAAACTTTTCGCTTCAGCGTCTTCGTTAAAATCTCTTTCCCACTCTTTAGAGAAAGCACGTGCTCGATTACGAATTTCGTTTCGACTAATCATAAAGTAATACTATCACAATTTTACACAAAATCTTTTACCTTAACCTAGTTACCAATTAGAGAATATCCTTTATCCTCAACCGCAACTCCACCTTAAATCCGAAGTAGCTTTTCTCGAGGTTGGCGAGGAGGGTGTGGGGCTGGCGTGCTTTTTCTTCTGTCTCATTACTTACAAAGAATTGTATCGCTTTAATGTTGTGCCCTCTTTGAGTAGGATAGAGAACTTCAAGATGTTCACTTTTCTTGCCAAATCTTCTGACAGAAAGTGGCGTCACATTTTTAAAACTAAATATCGGCTTCGGATTCCCAACACCAAATGGTGCAAGTGGTTCTATTGCTTTGTATGTCACTTCGTGAATATCGTTCATAAATAAATCAGCGTCTGCGATTACCTCTTGCGTTGCTATTTCTTTTTTCTCAATCTGAAGAAGCGACGTATTGAGTGCATCTGACAGGTTAGCAACCTTATCAAGTGATAAAGAAAATCCCCCCGCCTGCTCATGTCCACCCCAATGTGTGAAGACATCATGTCCAACATGAGCCATAAGATCTACCACATGGACATCTCCTCGGGAACGACACGATCCTTTTACTGAAGCCTTGTCATCTCCTTGCCCGTATACAAAAACTGGCTTCCCTGTCTCATCAATAATCTTCTGCGCGATAAGTCCGAGTATCCCCGGACCCCACGACAAGTCACCTACTACCACCACATCATTTTTATAAATTTCATGACTAAAAACAATACCTGAGACAATATCCTTCACTTCACCTTTCCTTTGAGTATTTAAAAGTTCCAGGTCTCGTGCATACCCTTCTGCTGTATCTTTATCCTTTTCATACAGCATCATATGAGCTTGTATGGGATCTCCCATTCTGCTTGCAGCGTTCACGCGTGGAGCAATAGTAAAAGCGATGTCTTCTTCAGTGAGATATTCTCTTTTCATACGTTGCTCATTAAAAATATGAAGTAGCCCCGGACGCTTGGTCTGCCGTAAGACACGCAGTCCATAATGAGCGAGCGCTCGATTCTCTTTCACAAGTGGCACCATATCCGATATGGTAGATATCCCTACGAGATCGAGCATCCACTTCTCATATCCGACAGGAAGATTTTTTGCAGTCTCGTGTACTTTACCAAGTGAAATATCTTCTCTAAGACGACTCAAGACTCCGCATGCAATTTTCCATGCCACAGCACACCCACATAACATATCATCATGATAGGTACACACATCTTGCTTAGAGTTAATTACAGATACGGCCTCCGGCACTGTCTGCTTTCCTTGATCATCATGTATTGGTAAATGGTGATCAGATACAATAAAATCTACTCCAATACTCTTGGCATAAGCTATTTCTTCTATATTTGTAATAGCCAGGTCAACAGTAATAATCAGTGTTACTCCTTTTTTCTTAAGTGTATCTACTGCATGAGTATGCACCCCATACCCTTCATTGTGTCTATGTGGAATATATATCTCAACTGGGTATCCAATGATATTAAAAAATTCTCGCAAGAGTACTCCCCCTGGTACGCCGTCGCAATCATAATCGCTATACACCGCTATTTTCTCGCCACCCCGTATCGCATCCACTATTCTCGTCACAGCTTTTTCCATACCATATATATCAAATGGATTCCCAATATGCTTTTCATAAGATGGAAAAAGAAAATCCTCCACTTCTTTCTCTCCTACCAACCCCCTCTTCTCCAAAAGAATCTTCGTCAGTGGATGTAGTTTTTCAATATCAAAAGAAGTAGCCATGTGGGATAGAGTATACCAGAAGACAGCCTTTAGACTTTAGCTAATAGCCTTTAGCTAATAGCCTTTAGCTAAAAATACTGAAGCGTTTAAGAATACTTCTTGACCATTCCTTGTATAAATTGCGAAAGCGTATACCCCGCCACTCTCATCTCTTCTGGGACAAAGCTGGTCTTGGTCATCCCAGGAATTGTATTTATTTCGAGCACCACGAGCTCATCACTACCACTCAGTATCATGTCTGTCCTCGAAATATCCTTACATCCGGTAACTGTATGCACTTTAAGAGCCGCCTCTTGTATCCTTAGTGTCATTTCTTCATTAATCTGCGCTGGAGTCACCTCTTTACATCCATCAACAGTGTATTTAGCCTCATAATCAAACATTCCTCCTTTTGTTAAGATAATCTCAGTCACTGGAAGGGCTATAAGTTTTCCCTCTATCTCAACAACCCCACAACTAAATTCTCTTCCTTCTATACACTTCTGCACCAGTATCTCCTCATGTTCTTGCAAAGATTTCCTTACGACTTCTTGTAACTCACTTCTATTCTTCACCTTTATCACACCAACACTTGATCCCTCTTTGTTAGGTTTAATAATAGAGGGAAAAGACTCCGACGAATTCTCAACAGGTATATCAGTCTCACTTCTCACAAGTAAAGACTGCGTTGTCACGATATTATTTTCTCTTAGAAATTTCTCCGTCTCATATTTATCGATAGTCAGTGTAAGCACTTCACTTGATGAACCAATATATGCGATACCTTTCTCTTCTAACTTATGCACAAGCTCTCCATCCTCGCCGTATGTCCCATGTATGACCTGAAACACAAGTGCATTTTCTTTTTTCAAAAAATCCAATCCTTCACTCTCACTCATCACCATACTGTTATATACAAAACTTCTATCTTTCTCCACAATAATCTCCTCGCATATAACCCCTTCGCTGCGAAGCGTATCAACGACATTTCTGCCAGATAAAAGCGAAACCTCCCGCTCACTTCCTACACCGCCCGAAAGTATAAAAAGTTTTTTCATGTATGCTGTAGAACCTTAGAACAAAAACGAGTGCGACCCAATATCTATAAGCAAAAGAATGAGTTCCTTCTTCTCTATTTTATACACCAGAAGCAAGTCTCCTTGTATGTGACACTCTCTATACCCCTCATATTCACCCTGTAATTTGTGATCACGATATCCAGATGGAAGAGGCTTTTGCGCAGCAAGTATGTTAATAGCTAAGTTAACATCTACCAAATTAACTTTTCCAGCTTTAGCAAGCTTTTTAATTGCTTTAGTATATTTTTTTGAAAAGCGAATATCGTACATGAAATAACTATTTAAAAATAGCTTTATGCATCTCTTCAGCACTTGAGTATCTCTCTCCATGTTTAAGCGCAAAAGCGACTTCCTTATCCCACTCCTTTCTAATCTTCTCTCTCTCTTCTTTAGTAGAAACACGATACAGTGTAAGAGGTACTCCTTGCTGTATCACCACTTGATTGAGGAACATATTCACCGCACTCGACAGGTCAAGTCCAAGAGCTTTCAAAGTCTTCCTTGCCTCCCTCTTTGTCTTCTCGTCAATTCTAATACTTAATGTTGTAGTCATATCAGTAAGTGTATGACAACGTCTATACAATGTCAATACAACTATTTTGCCACTTCATACTAAAGTTAGCATGTTTATAATCTCTTCGTGTAGCCGCCAAGCATTCCCATGCGAAAGCAGTCCTACATAGCTCGCCACATTTCTCTTCTCCATCTTTCTCATCATTCTCCTCTTCGTTACAGTTCTC
>JAYUCW010000085.1:0-3768 GCA_043740125.1 Minisyncoccota bacterium | reverse complement strand
AAGTAAAAACCGCCCCTCTGGTAAGTATGGCGGTTTCTACTTTGTTCTTATATTACGAAAAGCAATTAAGAGACGTCTTTGTTTGATGCGTACGGTCGCTTCTTAAGCAGTAGGCAGAGCAACTTTTTTGGGAGCTGTCTTTGCTGTAACTTTTGACACTACCGTTTTGTTAGCAGCCTTTTTAAGGGGTTGCTTCCCAGTTGTTTTTGAAGCCGCATCTGCTTTTTTATCGGCATCGACAAGAAGTGCCGTTGTAGCCCATTCACCAAGTTTTTTTGCTGCATTCATCGCTCCTGCTTTTGTTGCGTATCCTTCTGATCCGCACACAGGTTCTCCGTTTTTAGCAATTAGTCTGAATCGGTACTGGCCTCTCTTATCCTGATAGACTTCAAGGATTGTCGTTTTTGACATTTCTTTTCTATACTAGCTGATAATGAAACAACTGCCTAAGGATAAGTGTAACAACCATCCGTGATATACTCAAGTGATAAAGTGAAAGTTATTCACATGTGAGGAAAAGAGCAGAAAGCATGCCCCGCGAAACGCTCATGCATTTTGCGTGAAGTGGGGTAAAAAGTTAGAGGGCAATACAGAGATGAAAAAGACATGAAAAAGAAAAATACTGCGAAGGTTAACGATGATAAAGAACTTCTTAACAATGTTTTTACTCACTATAAAAAATTTGGAAGACACACTTTAGCGTGGCGAAAGAAAATTACCCCGTATACAATTTTGGTAAGTGAAATGATGTTACAGCAGACACAGGTAACGCGTGTGCTTCCAAAGTTTGAAGAATGGATGAAGCGCTTCCCAACGTTAGAAGCACTAAGTCAGGCATCGCTTCAAGAAGTTTTGGTAGTATGGCAAGGCTTAGGATACCAAAGAAGAGTAAAAGCACTCCTATCTATTGCAAAAGAAGTGAGACGTCTTCCAAAATCATACGATGAGCTTCTTAAGCTTCCGGGGATAGGGCCATACACCGCTTCTGCAATATGTGCATTTGCACACGATACGTTTACTCACCCTGTGCTTGAAACAAATATTCGAACTGTTCTTATTGAGTATCACCATCTTGGAGAAAGTGAGATAGATGATGGCGTGCTTTATGATGACTTAGATCATTTAGTCACTCACAAAAAAGTGCTTGCGATGGGTGCTCGTCACTTTTACTATGCACTCATGGATTATGGCGCATATTTAAAATCTCAAAAAATTTCTCATAATAAAAAAAGTGCACAACATGTAGTGCAATCAGTATATAAAGGATCATTTCGTGAACTTCGAGCTAAAGTACTTTTTGCTATTACTCACGGTGAACCACTCCCATGCGATAAGAGATTAGAAGAAGTACTCATGACCCTTGTCAAAGAAAAATATATTATAAAAAATAAAATGAAATACCAGCTAGCGGATAATTAATTACTATCTTGTAGGTCGCAGTCCTTAAGAAGAGTATCTACTTGCTTTGGTGTGAGAATGTGTACTGCTTTTGATTTTAATCCATGAATGACAAATGACATAATACGAATACGTTTCAGCGATAGCACTGTTAGGTTAAGTGCATTTAACATGCGGCGAATTTCATGCTTTTTTCCTTCGGTCAGAATAATTTTAAGTGAGTATCCTTCATTATAGATAGTTACTGCTTTGACAGGGGCATACTGAGCTTCTTGGGTGCGAATACCTTTTTTAAGAAGTGTGATGACTCGAGGGGTGGTCTTTTCTCGAACAACAACCTCATATTCTTTTTCTCGTGCAAATTTTGGATTAAGAAGGGCATCCACGACACGGTAGTCATTACTATATAGTAAGAGCCCTTCACTTTCCTTGTCCAGTCTTCCAAGTGGTTCACATCCAGGGAGAGTAGCTATTCTTCCAGTTACTTCACCGCGAGGCTTATAATAAAGTGCATAGACAGAATCTTTTGTAATACTTTTTACGGTGACGGTGTCATTGTGGTGCACTTTACTTCCAAGTGTTGCAGGTTTTTTATTAATAGTCACTAAATTCTGAGTAATATAATCATCAATGGTACGACGTGATCCAACCCCTTCGTCACGAAGAAATACATTGATTCGTTTTGGTTCTTTATTAATTGCTTTAATTTCTTTCATAGAATTTTAAAATGAAGATCACAGATTATCGGGTATCTTTCATTGGAAGTACGTAGGATATACTCCATACTATAGCACACCCTAGGATAACAAACATAAGTTGTGGTCGTTCACTTAAAAATGGTGCAACAATGACACCTATTGTTCCAACAATAAGGACTCCTAAACCTTGAGTGTTAATGAAGAGCGCTGTAAGAGATGGGTCTTCTGCTCCAACTTTTTTAAAATAATAAGTAAATGACATCGTTTCAACAAAGGATGCTCCAATACGAGACAAGAGTAAAACAAAAGCCCATATAAATAGATTGGTTGAAGTGATGATAACAAAAAGGAATGTTGTAACCGTGAGTATCAGTAACCCGATAATAAGCATTTCTTTTTCACCGAACTTTTTGTCAGCAAGGTGTCCAAGCTCATAGGGTAAAATAACAAGAGGGATAAGAGCAATAGGAAGAATCACCATCATGTAACTAGTGAGAGATACGCCTAGTGCTGTTAAGTACAATGGAGAGTAGATGACCATAGTTGCATAAAAAGACTGGACAACAAGCTCACCGATAAATGCAGCACGGAGATTTTTGTTGTTAAGAACTTTACGAGAAGCCTCGATGAGATTTATTTGATGATAGGCTGGTTCCTTAGTATGTTTTAAATATTTATGCAAAAAGAAAAGATATGGAATGAGTATGCATGCTGATACTGTATAGAGAGTTGAAAATGATGAATACTTCAGAATAGCACCTCCTATAAAAGGGGATATGAGAATAGCTAAGTTAAAAATTGCTAAAAATAGACCTCGAATACTCCCAACTTTTGCATGAATGGTAAAGTTCTCTATAAAAATATTAAGAGAGACATTAAGGAGTACTTGAAGTACAAAGTGAACAATAAAGAAGATTGGTAAAAGATAGATATTCTGAGTATGTCCAAAAATGGTAATGATTACTATTTCTAGAAGTGCGATGCTGAAGGTAAATTTGTAGGTATGGAATTTTTTAACAGACTTGGCAATATTAATGGAAGCAATGAGTGCGAGCATGCTCCCAATCATATAAATAGCGCTCACTATTGAAGAATTAAAATACGTATGAAGATAGGATGATGTCGCGTATAAAGGGATTGCATAATGAAGTGCAAACAAGAAGGTCATCATGTACGTCACAAGAAGGAGTTTATTGCGAAGGATGGAATGCATATAAGCCTATTATATCAGTCATATAGAGCAGGTTCTAGGTTTTTATGTTGATAGATTAAGATACATAATAGGGATATACACCAAAAGAGAGATAATGCTTCATCTCTCTTTTGGTGTATATGTATTTATTGAGAATAACCTTTTTACACACTAATAATCACCGGAATAATCACAGGTCTCTTGGCAGTCTTCTGAAGAAGGAACTTGGTAGTGGCTTCAGCAACATCTTGCTTCATCTGATCTAAATTACTATAGCCACCACGAAGGAGTGCATCATCAATTACTTTCTTAGTAAGTAATCTTGTCTGATACAAAAGATCTTGTGATTCTTTTAAATAAACAAAACCTCGAGAGATCAAATCTGGTGACTTCTTAAGAGTGTGCGTATGACTATCTATAACACCAATAACTACGAACATTCCATCTTCAGCAAGCGTCTGACGATCACGCATGACGACA
>JAYUCW010000084.1:0-3773 GCA_043740125.1 Minisyncoccota bacterium | reverse complement strand
AAGCAGAAGCTGATTACTGCAATACTTCTGAACTCGTCTGTAACTTTGGATGAAAAGAAGAAAAACAAAAAGTAGGTCCTATTGGGAGCTATATGCCGAAACTTTTCAGCAGAAAAGTATTCTGTTTGTTTCGATGCAAAAGTTTAAAAAGAAAAAAAATCTTAAATTAAAAGGTGTTTATTAGTTATTGAATTCTGCTTTACTTTTTTTATGAGAAGCATATAATTAATTGTAGGGTGCTTAGGTATTTTTCTGGATAATACATCTTAGGGTTATGGAGATTGCAGAACTAGACCGTGGTCTTATTCGTTTCCTACCCACCTGACATAAATAATCAGGAAGATGTCCTAGGTTCCCTGCTAAGAAAATCCACCGTAAGGTGGATTTTCTTATTCTTGTGCTTATATAAAATATTTTGTAACTTGCCCCTGATGTCTGATGTCTGATGTCTGATGTCTGATGTCTGATGTCTGATGTCTGGTATACTGTATCTATGAGAAACATTATCATTTCAGGATTTTTTCTTCTTGCATTGCTTTGTCTTTCAGTCTTTATTTTCGACCCAACACATCTTTATTTTGAGTTACCATGGCTAGATATTCCGATGCATATCCTTGGAGGATTCGGGGTGGCGTCTCTTGTAATTGCAGTAGCAACACACGGGAAACAAAAACTTTCATTTGTGCATATTATGATCTTGTACCTATGTGTAGCAAGTGTGTGGGAGTTGTATGAGTTTGCTCACGATATACTACGAGGTACTGTATGGAACGGATGGCAAGATACAATCAAAGACTTATTTGATGGAGCTATTGGATCAACAGTTGCATTCTTTCTTCTTAAAAAATAAAGTATTGTATGTATTTGTATCAACCTAACCACTAGACCCTAATCACTAATCACTAATCACTATTCTCATGCCCACTTTCAAAATCACATTCGCAGGAGGCGCTCAGATGCCAACAGGGTCTAACTTTTTGGTTGAGTTTGGTGGCAAAAAAATCTTGATTGATTGCGGCCTTGTCCAAGGAGAAAAATATTCTCTCCCAATAAATAGTGAACCTTTTAGTTACGACCCAACATCTGTGGACGCACTTTTTATTACCCATGCCCACTTAGATCATGTTGGTCGTATCCCACAACTCGTTCGAGCTGGGTATAGAGGACCTATTATAAGTACAGAGCCAACACGAGAAATGGGAGAGCTTATCATGCTTGACTCGCTTGGCATTCTTGGTAAAGAAGCACTTCAGGCAGGACTACCAATGCTCTATGAAGAAAAAGATGTACTAGAAAGTATGCATCTGTGGTCAAAGACACTTACCTATGAAGAAGTGTTCACTTTTCCGACAAACGATGAAGATGCAACTATTACACTCCATGATGCAGGGCATATTTTAGGAAGTGCAATTGTTGAGATTGCCTATAAAGGGAAGAAGCTGGCTTTCACAGGTGACCTCGGTAATACGCCATCTCCACTTATGAGAGACACAACGCTTCTGAAAGATATTGATTATTTAGTAATAGAAAGTGTGTACGGTGACCGAAATCACAAAGACAAAGATCAGCGTATCGAGATATTCAAAGAAGCTGTTACGACGACGATTGAAAAAGGTGGAACAGTACTTATCCCGGCATTCTCTATCGAGCGCACTCAAGAAATGCTCCTTGCTTTTAACGAGCTTGTTGAAGGTCATCAGATTCCTGAAGTGCCTGTGTATCTTAACTCTCCACTTGGTATCAATATTACAAAGGTTTACAAAAAATACGAAAGTTGGTTCAACGAAAACGTGGAGAGTATCATAAAAAGTGGGGATGATATTTTTGCCTTCAAAGGTCTCATCCAAACACCAACACCAGAAGAAAGTAAAGCAATCAATGGTGATAACAGACCAAAAGTTATCATCGCAGGAAGTGGTATGAGTAATGGTGGACGAATTTTACATCACGAAGCGAAGTATCTCCCAGATCCAAATAGTACAATTATTGTCGTTGGATATCAGGCGATGGGTACTGTTGGGCGTCATATTGTTGACGAAGAAAAGGAGGTATATATTCACGGAAATGCAGTCCCACTTCGTGCACGTGTAGTTAACATCCATGGATTTTCTGCACACAAAGATAGTGAGCATCTTGTGGAGTTCGTTGGGTCAACCGCATCGACACTAAAAAAAGTAATTGTCGTACTAGGTGAACCAAAGAGCACCTACTTCCTAGGCCAAAGAATTCATGAAGTCTATGATGTGCCAGTTTTCGTGCCAGAGAAAGGAGACGTTTTAGAACTGGAATAACAGACTGTAGACTGTAGTTTAAATTCAGTGTTAAAGGCTACAGTCTAACAGCTAAAGTCTAAAGGCTTGGTGTATCTTCACCACATGTGTACTACAGGCTACTCACTACAGGCTACTCACTGTATACTATCTATTATATGAAATCCCAACGTATTACCATCAGTGTTTCTGGAGCAGCAGAAATCGCACACTGTGGCCCATCAGTTATTCCTATTGCCAAAGAACTTGGACGTGAGATTGCTCGCCAGGGTGCGCAGATTGTGACAGGTGCAACAAGTGGGTTTCCATTGTATGCAGCAGAAGGAGCAAAAGAAGCGGGAGGCTTTTCTTTTGGGCTTTCACCAGCAGCGAGCAAAAAAGAACATGTAGAAGTATACAGGCTTCCAACAAAAGCGATGGATGCTATTATCTATACAGGTTTCGGCTTTCCAGGGCGTGACCTGATGCTTATTCGGTCCTCAGATGCGGTTGTTATTGGCTGTGGGCGTATTGGAACTATTCATGAGTTTACGGTTGCCTGGGAGGCAAATATGCCTCTTGGGGTGCTCGAAGGGGAGTGGGCAACTGATGAAGTTATCAGAAATATCATCGCGAACAGTAATCGTAATAATCCAAATGTTATTTTTGAAAAAGATCCGAAGATTATGATAGAGAAGCTCATAAAAATGGTTCATGAAAAAGAGAACTCTGGTGAGCGTGAAATGAGATTATAAGAGATACAACAGATTGCAGACAAACAGACAACAGACTAACTCAAAATACAAACGGCACAGAGTCTGATCTCTGTTAGCGAAGCGGTCTGATGTCTGGTTTTCCCTGCTATACTTTATCTATGTCAAAAAAACTTATCATTATTCTCTCGGTTCTCTTTGCTTTCTTTTTCTTTTTTAACGGGTATTTTGACTTCTCAACCTACGGATTAGATAAGGTATATCTTACGGTGAGCACATTCCTCTTTTCTGTTTTTAATGGCTTTTTCATTTCACGACAGTCAACACGTTATAGTGATATTCGTAACAACTTGAGTCGCTTCGATGCTGATATGACTATCGTTTATCGTGAGAGTTCTCATTTAGAAAAAGAAGAACATACTCACGTTGGAGACATGGTCCGTGAGCACTATGAAATTCTTCTTAAGAAAAAAGACTGGACATACTACTTTACGCACAAGTCACGGCTCATTTCTAATCTTCATTCATATATTCAGGTGTGCGGAGATATTAATATGGACAAGGTGCGAGGGGAATGCTTACGTAAGATGATGGGGGTACTTGATGATGCACAGATCGTACGAAAGGTTTTGGTCTCTCTTAAAGAAGAAACAATTCCACAACTTCAACAAATCTTTATTTATGTTCTCGCAGTTATCCTATTCTTGGCTGTTCTTATACCATCCCCAACTAACCCCTTAATATTTGATTAGTCTTTTGATATACTTATGTATATGAACAGATGTAAAATAATAGACCATCATTCACTTAA
>JAYUCW010000083.1:0-3782 GCA_043740125.1 Minisyncoccota bacterium | reverse complement strand
CTCACGGACTAACATACATAAAATCAAAAGGTAAATGTATTTATTGTGATAAATTAGACACCAGCCTTAGCAAAGAACATATTGTGCCACTTTCTATTCTGAAGATGAAGTTAAGTCTGCTTTAAAAGGTTATATGTCAGCAAATTCTTTTAGCTTAAATATTGAACAATTTTGTAATTTAAATTCCTTTGAAGTTGATTTAGAGAAAAGCAACTTAGATACTTACCGGATTGTTTATAGTATTCCTTCCCAGTGTTCAGACTTTTCAGTGGCTTCAAATTTCCCGGTAGCGTATTTCTCTCCAGAAAAAAAGAAACTACTTATTATTTCACCTATTGATAGCTCAAGGAGTGAAAGTGGAATCTTTTTTATACAGACTGATTCTAAAAATATCGATATTGATCAGCAGATTCTTGGTTCTGTAAAATTTTAATAGCGACCCACATACATATTTTAGAGCTTGGGAAAGATGCTCAAATACTCTTACAGGGTCTAAACCTAGGGGCACTTAACCCACAATCACCGCCAAGTATAAAAATGAGTACACGAAAGTGTGCCATTTTTATTTTGAGGAGGAGGTAGTAACAGTGCTAAAGCACTGGTACGTGAGATTCAAACGAAACGTCGGTCTACGAAAATGAGTTGTAAAAATTGAATGCCGTATTTTTGTCGATTTCCTCTCGCCATCTACAGGTGTCGACTATTTTACCAGTCGATGTCGAAGTAGGCTTAGAGTCTTTTTTCGTAGTATACTCACTATCATATGAAATATTTAGGAATTGATTATGGTTCAAAGAAAGTTGGTTTCGCACAATCAGATGACGAAGGTAAAATGGCGTACCCACTTATGATTAGTCCGAATGATAAAATCCTGCTTAAAGACACTGTTGAACTCATTCGTGAAATGAAGTTTAGTGTGGTGGTAATAGGTGAGAGTGTTGATGGAAAAGGGAAGCAAAATCCAATTGCTAAAGAGGCTAGGAAGTTCGGCACAGAGATTGAAAGTGCTATGGATGTGAAAGTTTTTTTTGAGAAAGAATGGTACTCAACAGTTGAAGCACGTAAACAGCCAGGAAATGAAGGGAATCACAATGTAGATGACCAGGCAGCAGCTATAGTACTTCAGCGGTATCTTGATAAAGTAAACGGACCATCAACCTCTGACGAAGAGTATGTAGGTGAAGAAGATGATGAGGAAGAAGGCGAGGCGAGTAGTTGGTAGTTAAAAAGACGAGGATTTAGATAGTAAGATATCGAGTTTTAGTACACACACACAAAATACATATGCAAGAAGAAATAAAAAATGAAGAGAAGGTTATTGAGGAGTTGATCATACCTGAAAAAGTGTATGCCTCTATCGAGGACTTTATGAAGATAGAAATTAAAGTTGGTACTGTGCTCTCTGTATCTGCTGTTGAGGGCGCAGATAAGCTGTATATTCTTTCTGTTGATGTTGGAGAAGAAAAACCTCGTCAAATACTTTCAGGCATTCGTGAGTTTGTTTCTTCTGATGATCTCCTTAACAAACAGTTTCCATTTGTTACCAACTTAGCACCCAGAATACTTCGTGGTCACGAATCACAAGGGATGATTTTGGCAGGAAGTGATGAAAGCGGTCTTGCACTTCTTAATCCGACTAAGCAACTCACTAATGGCACACGCCTTAGATAAATTAACGGTATCTTTTTATGAAACTTTTTACACATATAGATGCGATTATCAATAGGCTTTCAAAAACAAAATATCTCAAGATCGTAACATTTATTATTGCGTTCCTTGAAGCAACAATCTCACCGATTCTTCCAGAAGCATTTCTTATTGTTGTGCTTGCCTACAGAAAAGATATTTCGTGGAAAGTCCTTTCTCTCATTTCTGCATTAGGGTCGTCAGTTGGAGCACTCAGTATGTATCTTCTTGGTGCCATGCTCTATAAATCATACGGACAGAACCTGCTTGCGTTTTTTCATGGTGAGGCTATGGCGGAAAAAGCGAAAGTACTCTTCGCACAGAATGCTTTTTATGCGCAATTCTTCGCAGCACTCACACCACTTCCGGACAGAGTATTTTCTTTTTTAGCGGGAGCTTTTCTTATTTCTCCTGTTATTATATTTTTTGCTACTTTTTTAGGAAGAATTATTCGAGTCGTTCCGTGTGCATATTTTTCATACGAGTACGGGGACGAAGCTCGTGTCTATATTAAAAAACATACGAAGAAAGTATCAATTGCAATTGGTGTACTTGTTGTCCTTTATGTGCTCTATAAATATTTTAGTTAGTTCTAGTATATACTTTAAAACATGACACTATCAACACATCATATTTGTATTAACGATGACTATCTTACATTTGATGGGGAGCTTATTCCTTTTGGAAAAGAAAGTATTGAGAAAGAAATAACAAAAGCGATTAACGAAATTTTGGATGTTGTGGTTCACAAAATCGGAGAGGGGGAAGTTGTGGTGTGTGGAACAGGGGACGCAAAGAGAATGCTTGGAAGAAAATTAGAGGATAGGTTGGGGAGAGAGGTAAAATACGAATAATCTATATGAATATGGAACAACAGATGGGAGGGTTTGAAGATAGGAAAATCATGGCAACAAATCAAATGCAAATGCAGTTGGCTGGTATGCACGGTGAAGACATCGCTTTTTTTATTGAAAACAGAGCAGAAGAGTTTAGGGGTATTGTTATTGCTCATCCAGAATTTTTGGAAGCCTATCAAACTGAACCAGAAGAAACGCTTAAGAAAATAGAACCACTTTTGTATCCTTAGTTTAAGGTTGCCCCTCTGACAGGAACCGAGTATATGCTTTCGGTTACGAGTTACTAACCACGCTGACCACGCTTTGCGTGGGTTGCTCATAATTACTCGCATTCGTCCGTATCGAAAAGTTGGGGAGAAAACTTTTTGATACGTGAATACGGCTTTCGATTCCTGAGGCAGGTCAGGTGTTCTGCAACAAAAACACTTTACTTATTTTGTGCCCTTGCTCGGTCTCGGAAAAATACACATCAACCATCGTAAGGGTTCTTTGAATCTTTTAAACATTCTAAACTCAACCCTCTCGGTCTGGGTTAGTGTTTCTTGTGAATTAAACAATTAGAGAGCTTTTTGACAGTCTACAGATTTTTGCTCTTCTTTTGTTTTTAAATCTTCTGGCAAAGTGAATGATTTTCGAATTGGTTTAAGAACTTCAATATCTATATACTCTAAGTTTCTATAGAACCACTTAGAAAAACAAGGCCCTGGAGAATTATCAGATGATGTTTCAGTAAATATAAATTTATTATCTATAATTCCTATACCTCTAAATTCTTGATACTGTACAAGTTTTTGACTGAGTAATAATGTATTTCCTTCTGAAATATTGAAAGTGCTATTTTGTTGATATGTTTTATCTTTGTTTAAATCGTAAACCCAAATATTAGAACCGTCACTAAAATTGGTCACATAATAAAACTTATTTTTGTTTTGTGGGTTTCTGAAAACTTGTCTAACTTGCCAAAGTTTTAAAACAGCTAGTTCAAACTTAGTTTTAATAAGCTCATCTTTTAAATTGTTAAAATCATCTTGGTCTACATTTGATAATCCATTTTTTATTTGTGTTGTGGTTGAATGTTGACTTGTCGCACTTAACAAAGTTTCTTGAGTTGTAGGATTTTTGACATCAAGTTGGTTTAAGTGTTTATTTTTTATGTATAGATATACAATACCACTAATCAATAAAACAACGACAAACACCACTATTAAATTTATAGATTTTTTATTATTTTCCATTCTT
>JAYUCW010000082.1:0-1505 GCA_043740125.1 Minisyncoccota bacterium | reverse complement strand
CATCAATTGGAAGTTTCGTACAAGTTGTTGCTTCACGACTCTATGTTGCACCCATCATGAAAGGGCGCAGTAAGTGCCTCTCCTGCGGAGAGGCACTTACTGCATCTGATCTTATTCCAGTGGTGTCATATTTAGACTATTCATAAAAGGTAAAGGTCGGGGTATTCATACTAACTTGGTATGAATAGACATTATGGTATATTGTTTCCAAATCATTCTATGAGAAACACAATGGAGTAACTTTAATCCTTGTTCTCCATCCGCATCATTCGCGAATAATACTTCACAACATTAGCTTGGAAATTTTCACTGTTGAGAGATTTTTTATTCGCGCATAATACCCCACGGCGTCAGCCTGGGGATGTAGCGTCACCCAACATCTTCCTTTCCGCATGTTAGAATTCACACATGAAGCAAGACTACATACGAGCCGACCACTCTGTATACCTCTGTGATTATCATCTCGTGCTTGTTACTAAATACAGGAGAAATGTAATAGCCAATGAGGGGATTTGGTCATATCTTGAACAAAAGTTCTATGAAGTCACCGAACACTACCCACGATTACGAATCAAAGAAATTAATCACGACATAAATCATGTCCACCTCCTCATTTCAATACCACCACAAATGCAAGTGGGTAGTGTGTTAGATTACTCAAAACAAATACAGCTCGTAACATTAAGACCAAATTTCCCTTTCTCAAACATCTCTACTATGGCACAGACGGTATTTGGTCAGATGGTTACTTCGTATCAACGGTCGGCGTAGATGAAGAAACTATTAAACGTTATATTGAAAATCAAGGAAAGGAGGATGTTGGGCAAACAGCTACGCTGTTTGAATGATGTAATCCCTTGGATTGCATCTGATACCCTGTGGCGTCAGCCCAGGGTAGTTCATTATGTTATTCACAGGAATAGATGTCTTTTTGTTCTTAGTAAGTATATACTAGGTACTATCTACAAAAGATAGAAAAAATTATGTCAAACACATTTACAAAAACAAGTTTACGTGGATTTACTCTTATTGAGCTTCTCGTGGTTATTGCTATCATTGGTTTGCTTTCAACGATTATCGCCGCTCCTATCCAGAGTGCTCGTAAGAAGGCTCGTGATGCGAAGAAGATTGCTGAACTAAAATCTACTCAGCTTGCATTTGAACAATATGCTGAATCAAATTCAGCTCAGTATCCAAAAACAATCAAGTCTCTCTCTCCACAGTTTATGCCAGTACTCCCTACGTTTGCTGCTTCAACAACATCAAATGCTCGTGATGCCTTCCTCTATACTTATTACACAGCTTCTTCAACCGGAGCACAAGATCAGATCTTTGCATACCATTTTGGTATAAAACTTGAAGTGTATGGACCAGCACTTGAAACAGATCGTGACTGCTTCGGAGCAGACCTCTCTGACTCTCTTGTGACGCCACTATGTGCTGTGTATAATGGTAATTCTATGGTAGGTGTAAAAGTAGTTAACGGATCTCAAGTTCCTGCAACA